>JBGTCB010000212.1:0-1560 GCA_041748995.1 Saprospiraceae bacterium
TATCTGCTGGTAAATAATAAATGTGGATGAGATGAGAGCAATGGAAGCAATGAATTGAAAGACTACCAGAATTCTCCGGGGTAAAATCACCTTGGTGCCTTGCTGAAAACGCCCCTTTAAAATCCTGATTGGTTGAAACGAGGAGAGATAAAGGGCAGGGTAACTTCCTGCCATTAAACCGGTGATCAGCACAATACCCAGAGCAATTAACCATAGTCCCGGATGACTGACATCGATAGCTAGATTTTTATCCACCAGCAGATTAAAACCGGGTAGAAGGAAATAGACCGAAACCAGTGAAATGATAAAAGCAAATATAGACAATAGAATTGATTCCAGAAAAAATTGTTGGACCAATTGTATTTTTTGCGAACCCAGGGTCTTTCTGACCGCTACTTCCATAGCTCGTGTATCCGATCTTGCGGTGGAGAGATTCATAAAATTAATACTGGCAATGAGCATTATAATCAAAGCAACCAAACTAAATAACCGTACGTAACGGATAGTACCGCCGTATTGTGACCATCTTTAAATTCATTATAGAGATGCCATTTTTTCATAGGAAAGGAAAAATAGGTACTCTCGTCACTTTCCGTTGACGGATCATAATACCGGTAATGGCCTTGTCGATGTCAGTCCTGTTTACATCCGGATCCAGTTCGACAAGAACATTCCAACTGTAATTATCCCAATTGCTCAGAGATCTCCTGATATCCGGATCAGATAAATCAAAAGGAAGGATATAATCAAATTGGAGGCTCGAATTTGCCGGAGGATCTTCTACTATGGCTGACACTCTTACATCACCACTATTGTCAAGCTTCAAAATTTCGTTGACCGGATCCTGATTACCAAAAAAGACTTTGGCTGCTGATTGGGTAAGCACGATCGAGTAGGGGTCTGACAAGGCGGTCTCCGCATTCCCCTGCAAAAAATTCCAGGAAAACATATTAAAAAATGGACCACCAACCGATAGTCCGTCTCTTTTCAATGATAATTCGTCTTTGGTAATTTTACGTGTAGTTGAATGGGAAGTCCATACTGTTTTATTCACCTGGGGAATTTCTTTTCTGATAAATTCAGACAGCGGAAAAACCATATTTCGGTCGGTGAAAATATTGCCGTTAAAATCACGGTGGGCAATGATCTGATAGATATTTTCATAATTTTTATGAAATCTGTCATACGTTACTTCATCATGCACCCAGAGGGCGATCAGGATCGTGACAGTCAAGCCCAAAGACAGTCCGCCGATGTTAATCAGAGAGAAGCCTTTATTTTTCAAAATGGTACGCCAGCTAATTAAAAAATTGTGTCTGTACATGTGAGTGGAAATTAAAGTATGAACAGGAAATTTTCGAACGGCAAATGGTCTCAAATAATTAAGGGTTTGATACCAATAAATTAATCTTGCTTTAGCGGGTGAGCAGTGGGAGAGATCCGATTCAAATTGTTCTTGCAGATCACCGGTCACTTCTTCCTGCAATTTTTCTTTGAGAAAAAATCGGAGAAGTTTCCGGGCTATCCGGGGTGGATCGGGTTTTGCTACTTTCTTCACAG
>JBGTCB010000213.1:0-11437 GCA_041748995.1 Saprospiraceae bacterium
TCTCCCATGGGAGGCTCTGTCCGGCTGATCAGCCGTTTTGAAGACTTTGCCAGTGCGGAAGTGCCTTTCATGTATCACTGTCATATGTTGAGTCATGAAGACGATGGCATGATGGGACAATTTAGGGTGATCGATAATACAACTGCTGCTCGACAATCTCCTTTATCATCCGTTTCACTATATCCAAATCCGGTTTCCGGCATGATAACATTGAGTGGTCTAAACCGGTCAGAGACTGTGCTCTATAATAGCACCGGACAGATTTTACAAAGAAAAGAAACTGACAAACAAACTGAGCACTTTGATTTTTCAGGCTTTACACCTGGAATATATTACTTTAAAATAAGTTCGGGTATCTATAGCGAGACTTTTAAAGTTCTCAAAGAAGCCCCATAAAGTGTGCTTCTATTACCATATCTCCGAAATCAAAAAGATCCACTTATTGGAAATTAAAAATTCATTTAATCATAAAATTCTATACCATGAAAAATCTATTATTTTTTGGATTCCTATTACTCATAGCATCATGTACAAAGGATGATGTATCACTTTCCAAAGATGCATCAGTGGCAGATGAAATCAACTTTAGTGCCCGCTCTCAGAAAGCTAAAAAAGGATATTTCCGTGGACATCTGTCAGGAGAAGGGACCCAGGCACAAGGCCAGGTGAACTTCCAATTTGAGGGCGACAATTCATCCGTCTATTTCAAACTCATTGTAGCCAACATGGATGACGTTACCGAAGCTTATTTAATCCATAGTCCTATGGCTCACAATCACGCTGTTTTGAAATTATCGGGATCCGTGATGGGCACTACAAATGGTATTCTGGCCGAGGGTGTCTTAACTGATGCTGATATCACCTGTACATGTTCCGATATGAGTCATCATACTTTGGCCAATTTGCGAAAACATATCGAAGCTGGAGAAACCTATGTAATCGTCCATTCAGCTGCGAAAAACGGAGACATACAAGGAGATATTCATTAGTAAAGACTATTGATGTGGGATGGAGTGAGTGTTGATTCCAGGTACAAGTTCGTTTGCTTTTTCCATCCGTTCTACATAACGGAGTGGTTTCGACCAAAAAATATACCGAAGGATATTTTTAAAGACGCAGGCAAACACACCTGGGTAAGTTTTTACCACTCACTCGATGAGGCCATTATCAATACTTACCTCCGGAAATTGGCTTCCCGAATCAAGAACAAGAAAATACTTTTTATACATTGCGAAAAGGATGCTGCAGCACCGATTGAAAATATGGAGGCATTACTTCCTATTTTCACGAACACAAAATTTGAAAGGCTTACCGGCTGCCGACCACCAGGCGTATCTGGCAGACCGGGCGAAGGTCTGGGCTTTGATAGGAGCACTTTTTTCCAACGACAAAAAATTAAAACTCGTCAAATGAATACCACTAAAAAAATAACCATTCTGCTTGGCACAGATGCCTCATGGCTGCTTGAGCATGAATGTACATTGATTCCAAAAAAATCAATAGAACTGCCTGCCCCCGATTTTTTGGAAAAAGTATTTGTCAACAGCAATCGCAGCCCACAGGTACTCCGCAGCCTGGCGCAGCTTTTCGGGCATGGCAACCTTGGTGGCACAGGTTATTTGAGCATATTGCCTGTTGACCAGGGGGTTGAGCATACCGCTGGGTTTTCCTTTTACAAAAACCCGGATTATTTCAAGCCGGAAAACATTGTCCGGCTGGCCATCGAAGCGGGCTGCAATGGCGTGGCTTCCACCTTTGGAGTGCTTGCGCTCAATGCCCGGAAGTACGCCCATAAAATCCCTTTCATCGTAAAAATCAACCATAATGAACTGCTCACCTACCCCACCAAATACGACCAGGTACTTTTCGGCAATGTTCGGGAGGCGTGGAACCTGGGGGCGGTGGCCGTAGGTGCGACCATCTATTTTGGCTCAAAAGAAAGCAACCGCCAATTGCAGGAAATTGCTGAAGCCTTTGCGCAAGCCCATGACCTGGGCATGGCCACCATCCTTTGGTGCTATACCCGCAATGAAGCATTTAAAACCAACGCGCAGGACTACCACGCCGCTGCCGATTTGACCGGGCAGGCCAACCACCTGGGCGTGACCATTCAGGCAGACATTATCAAGCAAAAACTACCCACCACCAATTTCGGTTTCCGGGATATACAGTTCGGAAAATACAGCAAGGAAATGTACGAAACCCTTACCTCCGACCATCCGGTTGACCTTTGCCGTTTGCAGGTAGCGAACTGCTACATGGGGCAGATTGGGCTGATAAATTCCGGTGGCGGCTCAAAGGGCGGTTCTGATTTGGCAGAAGCCGTGAGGACGGCGGTCATCAACAAACGGGCAGGGGGAATGGGCCTCATCCTCGGCAGGAAGGCCTTCCAGCGGCCGATGGAGGAAGGGGTGGAAATCATCAACAGCGTTCAGCAAGTATATCTGGAAAAGGAAATCACCATTGCCTGATTTCAATAATCAAACGCCTCGGCATCGACACCCAGCGGGAGTACTTGGTCTATTGCTGTTGAAAAAGAAAATAGGAAACTAATGATTGTTGAATCCGACTGAAAAAATACCCAGGAGGTAGCTTTTGGAACGCAGACCATCTTCCCTCAATGAATCTCAATTTTGTCAACAGCAATCTGCGGTAACGGCTATGATAAAGGTGGGCTGCATGCAAAGGTGGTAAAGGAGGGCTTATTTAGTGACCCCTCACGCGACACAATGAACGAAAGAGCTATCTTTTGATAAAGTTGATTTATCAAGACAATCATAAAAGCATGGTGACCGGTGAGTCTTACGTCACCAGCCACCTGTCTGCTAATTACTATCACTATTAATGTCAGAAACCTCAGGAATGAAGTCATTCAAATGTGTCTGTACACAATGAGGAGGCCTTGCTATTCATTTGAAAAAGAAATATACACTAACCATACCAGAGCACCAAGCAGTGTAAGCGTCTCGAGTCCTAAAAAAAAGATAAGAGCCCAATTATTTTTAATCCAATTGAAATTTATCTGTGACATTATTTAACATTATTTATTTTTTAAGTCGTCTACTAAAATTTATCTATGGTATCCCAAAAGTCATTCAGATGCAATACCCTCCTTCATACTTACTATGATGCCCGGTTTCCCTGACGCAATGCAAGTAATCAGTAAGTGGCTTGACGAGGATTGAAGAAATGACTTTTAAATAAGTAGAGGTCCCATTAGAAATGGTGACAAATTTTCATCAGATTCTTGCTGAAATTCGAACTGCAAGCAAAGCCAATGGATATCTGTATAGTAGGAGTTACAATGAACATACCCGGCAGACAGATTGTGATTTGCCAAATAGGAATTCGCAAAAAGTACAAAAATCGCTACCGATACCTAATGTGAAACTCTGCAAGAATGGAGGGTAGGCTAACAGCGTATATGACGATAGATAATCACCCTGTCTTTGAGAAGAACAGGGGGTGCATAAAACAAAATTGTCTGTGGATGCTCATTTTTATTCAAACAAATCTTCCCTGAGCTCTGAATTACAAAATCAGTAGTCTCCTTTTCAAATTTAAAGGAAAATTCATTTTGATAAATATCAGGAAGTATTCTGGGGAAAATAGCCTCCGGTAATGTCCAACGATCAACTCCGGCTGCCGTCTTCGTATGAAGCTCAATACGCAGGTGAATGATATCAAAGACAGCAAAATAAGCAACGAGCCCGATCAGCCCTATGACAACACCTGACAACCGAAAAGCTTTCATAGGATGAATATCAATGTCAAAATAACGTTGCTCATTTATAGTTAGTTTCACGAATGCTCCATTTTATTTTAAGGGTGCCCTTTCTCTAACCATAGATGAAATAAATTGTAGCCAATCCTCCCAGATAGCCAATAAGTGCCAGAAGGCTGACTCTCTTGATGTACCAGATAAAATCGATCCTCAAAAGCCCCATCATAGCAACACCCGCTGCAGATCCAATGATGAGTACACTGCCACCAGTGCCTGCACAGTAAGCCAGCAATTCCCAAAAAAGATGATCCTGATGATATGTATCCATTGAGTACATTCCCATAGCTCCGGCTACCAGTGGCACGTTATCTACGATGGCTGAAAGGAGGCCTATCGCCAAATTTATTAAATAAATACTGCCCAGTGAGTGATCAATAATTTGGGCAAAATCCAGCAGTATTCCGGTGGTCTGCAAAGAGGCAACAGCAAGGAGAATCCCAAGGAAAAACAAAATACTCGGGGTATCTATGCGGCGGATAATCTCGCCGACAGTAAGACCCTCGATCTCCATGTCCGTTTTATTGCGGTGTAAAATTTCCGTGGTAATCCACAAAACAGACAAACTTGCCAACATACCCATGAACGGAGGTAAATGGGTCAGGTTTTTAAAAACCGGCACAAACAATAAACCAAGGATCCCCATAGTAAAGACTAACTTCTGCTCAAACCTGGAAACCTCACCTCTATGCCCACCAGAACCTGCCAATCGCACCTCCGGTTTTTCCAAATGACCTTTCATTGTCACAGACAGAACTAATAATGGAATAAGCAGGCACACGACACTCGGAATAAACAATTTTTTAATAATCGAAAATGCGGTAATCTGTTCACCGATCCACAACATGATTGTCGTGACGTCTCCGATTGGAGACCAGGCACCACCTGCATTTGCCGCGATTACAACCATGCCTCCATAAAACCAGAGGTCTGACTTTTCCTTTATCAATTTCCTCAGGAGGGTAGCCATAACGATCGTGGTTGTCAGATTATCCAGAAGGGCTGAGAGAAAAAACGTAACAAAGCAGACCATCCACATCAACTTAACTTTGTTCGTTGTCCTGATACTATTGGTCACCAGGTTAAAGCCCTTGTGCGTGTCAATCAATTCCACGATGGTCATCGCCGCAAGCAGAAAAAATAATATCTCAGAAATTTCTCCCACATGGTGCAACAACGATTCGTCTGCGTGACTATAAAAATCGAAAGGCGTTTCAGAAGTCATTTCATGTGCAAAAAAGGTATCTCCGGAGAATACCATGATGGTCCAGCAGACGACTCCCGTCAGAATAGCGGTAGCAGCTTTATCAATCTTCACCACATGTTCCAGGGCAATAAAAATGTAGCCAGAGATGAAGGCCAGAATAAGAATCTGATACATTTGAAAAAATTTGAGCAGCCCAATTTACAGCAAATTTTGACCTCCGGTTAAAATAAATAACGAAGCGATCTGACCAAATTACCTGGGGCTTTGCCTTGGTTCCGAGATTGAAAATCCAACACAGTCTTTTAGATAAACTGCTTCCTGTGCTTGTGTTCGGTTTTCTCTTTTTCTACAACAGATAACCTCTAATCCATTAAAAGCAAATCTCCAAACCCCCTCCACTCTTTATCGCTTGAGTACGCTGACGCCAAACAATCGAATTTAAAAATTGACGCTTGTTAATCGAATAGCGGAGAAGTAAAACAATCGATACCAGCGGTTTATTATCACATAGTGGAAACTCCATACAGAGGAAAGTCAGTCGAGTTGAGGTTCAACACCTACCTGGCAAGTGGTGTTTAGAAATGTTTCCTGACTTCATGGAGGAAGTTAAATATAGTTTGGCCTTTTCATAAAAGCCTTTACAGAGGTCATTCTGGAAAATAAATTTCAGTTTATTTAGTGTCTTATGGATGATCCTTCACTTGAAATTCAGCACAACAGTTGTAGAACAACACTTCACGATTTTAAACATTTAGGGGCACCTCTATTAACCCCGTTCATGGTAAAAACAATTTTCTTCGAAAATTTATTTAATAATATACTTCGCCATACTTCGTTGATCGTCAGTCAGATAGCTACGGCTATCTTTCTTCCTCCAGCCTTGTCTGGCTCGCATCTTATTAAATTTTTACTCATTCAGAGGTAAATAGAGGTGCCCTTAGTTAAGAGTAACGAAAGGGAAATAGCCTTTAAGCAGTAAAAAAAAAAGCCGCACTACTTTTAGTGCGGCTTTGTAATACCAACTTATGTACCAGTACTGCAAACTTTCGATTTAATTCAATTTGATAAATAAAGAAATAAAACAAAAACAAACCAGCGGCCAGACAGTAATTAGCGATTCAAAGAATTCCATCAGCGCTCCGTTTATCTCGAAACGAATCACCATCCAGCACGCTGGTCGTCACCCAATTGACTCTCGATTCTGATTCCTGTGTTATTATACTGCCATAAAATCTCAGCCGGAATAGATGCTCTTAAGATATCAACAAGATGATATTATTGAATAATACTCAACCAATATGTTAAATGTGTCGGAGTTGTTCGCAGAAAAAGCTTTGATCAAGGCATTCAAAGTTACATGAATGCACGATGTGTCGTAAGAGATTACTACCTTATAAAAGCAAATTTATATTAATTATTGCCCTTAAGCAAAAATTAGTATGTTAAAATCAGAAGTAAAATGACAATAGAATCGCTCTATCTCTTACAACTTTCAGATAGACAATAGCTTAAGCTTTTCCCAACAATCTGATAAAGGAAAGCAAAATCTGCAAGCCCTTTGCATAAGACTCATTATTGTTAATGACCAGGTCTACATGTTCCCGAAGATGACGGATATAAGTGGCGTAAGCAGGCATCACATGGTGCTGATAACGATACAGGATCTGGTCCAAAGAATAATTCCGTTCTCCGATATCCCGCTTGATCGACGTATCAATTCAAGGTCTTCTTTGGCATGCAGATAAACACTATAATCAATCAACTGCATCAGAACTGGTCTGGCATATAAAAAGAGGCCTTCCACTACGATGACCGGTGCCGGACAGAGAAGGACCTCCTCATGGGTACCGGTGTCATTATTGGACGCATAGGCCGGTCGGAGTACGCTGGATCCATTTCTCAATGTCTCAATATCATTTTCAAAACTCTCCAGATCCAAAGCAGCCGGTACATCAAAATTAAAGTATCCGGATGGGTCCGGTATCTGGGAACTCCTGGGCTGGTGATAGTCACCTGAGAAATCATACAAACCCTGCTTTGATGCAAATTGCTACCGGATCGATTTAAACCGGGATTATGATTAGACTTTCTATTACAAGGCAGAATTGCTTCAAATACGGGCTTTCATGACGAAACCCTCATGAATAATCCCGATTGAAGTACCGAGGTTTTACCGGAACCAGAACCCCCGGTGATTCCGATGATCGTAGTTTTCGTTTTTCCATAGGCTGGAAAATACTACTTATAGCACTTTCGCCATCGGAATAATACGTGTTTTTCAACCTTTCATGCCAAAGTTCCAATGTATAATCCCGGCTTAACCGACCTTTAAAAAGATAACTGAAAATTGAGATTTGCTATCTTGCTTGTCTTATGGACCTGATGAATGATATACTCCGTGGTGTAATGGGCCTCGCTACCCTGACCGGTATATGTTATCTGCTCAGCAGTAGTCGTAAATCAATTGATTGGCGATTGGTCACCATTGGAATTACACTACAGTTAATCCTGGCTTTTCTGATGTTGAAGGTACCCCTGGTACGTGCCTTTTTCAAGCTGATCGTTGACTTCTTTGTCTTGATGATCCGTGCTACCGAAGAATCAGCAAAATTTCTTTTTGGTAATCTGGCCGACCCCAGCCAACCCTTCGGATTCGCCTTTTATGTCTTACCCACGATCGTTTTCTTCTCCGCCCTTTCATCGCTTCTATATTACCTGGGTATTCTGCAAAAGGTGGTTTATGGATTTGCCTGGTTGATGAATAAAACAATGCGGTTGTCGGGTGCTGAAAGTCTTGCAGCCGCCGCCAATGTTTTCATCGGTCAGACAGAAGCTCCCCTGGTAGTCAAACCTTACTTGGAACGTATGACCAAGTCTGAGATCAATTGTCTTATGACCGGGGGAATGGCAACCATTGCCGGTGGCGTCTTTGGTGCCTATATGGCGATGCTGGGAGGTGACACTATAGAAGGTAAACAATTGTTTGGCATGCACTTACTGACGGCATCTATCATTTCGGCTCCTGCTGCTATCGTAGCTGCAAAAATGTTATTCCCGGAATCAGACCGAAATAAAATCGATCAAAATATTAACATTCCCCGTACAACTGCAGGAAGTAATATACTGGATGCCCTGGCAACCGGTACCACCGATGGAGTCAAATTGGCTGTGAATGTAGGTGCAATGCTTCTGGCATTTATGGCATTTATTTATTTGGGTAACAGTGTGTTTTTTGAATTTGGAAAATGGACCAATCTCAATGAAGTCATCGTATCAAGAACCAATGGCGCTTATGATGGCTTCACCCTCCAATATGTTTTCGGAATCCTCTTCAGTCCGATCGCCTGGCTACTGGGAGTGCCGGGAACCGACATTGTCGCAGTCGGGCAGATGTTGGGAGAAAAAACAATCCTCAATGAATTCTTTGCCTATGTCACCCTGACTGATATGAAGAACACCGCCGCGATCAGCACCAAGTCAATTATCATTACTACATATGCCCTTTGCGGTTTTGCGAATTTTGCCTCGATTGGTATTCAGATCGGGGGTATTGGTGCTATAGCTCCCGGCCAACGCACTACCCTTTCCCAGCTGGGATTGAGAGCACTCATTGGGGGCACCATCGCTTGCTTTTTTACCGCTATAATTGCTGGTGTTTTAGTACGTGATTTATAAAACAGACGATGCATAATATTATTGACCGTATTGAGGAAGGTTTTTCATTTATCAAAGAAAAACTCGGGGATCAAACACCGCTGATTGGCATCATTCTGGGATCAGGATTTGCTGAATGGACAAGTCAGTTGCATCAGATCCTTAATATTCCTTACTCCGCTATACCTGGGTTTTCCATCACTTCCGTACCAGGACATACCGGGAATCTGATCCTCGCTGCAATTGAGAGAAACCCAATATTGATTATGCAGGGAAGGTTTCACTTTTATGAAGGTCACAGCATGCCTGTCTTGAGTATTCCGGTCCGGATTTTTAAAAAACTGGGGATAAAAACCCTGATCCTAACCAATGCCTCCGGTTCCATCAATACTTTATATGAACCCGGAGATATTATGCTGATTGAGGATCACATCAATCTTCTGCAAAACAACCCTTTGATCGGGCCCAATGCGGACGAATTTGGTACCCGTTTTCCGGATGCTTCCGAGGTTTATACCAAATCGCTGCTACAATTGGCTTTACAGACGGCCAACGATCTGGGTATGAGAGCTCACAAGGGCACTTATGTGTTCGCCTCCGGACCGGCTTTCGAAACACCGGCTGAAATCCGGATGATGCGTACCATAGGTGCGGATGCTGTAGGGATGTCTACAGTACCCGAAGCAATCACTGCATGTCATGCGGGTTTGCAGGTAGTTGGTATTTCATTAATTGCCAATTTGGCATCGGGTATGGCTAAACATCCGCTGACCCACCATGATGTAATGGAGACCATGCAAAGAGTAGCTCCAAAATTAAATCACTTTCTGGAAATGTTGGTGGCCAGGCTGATCAGGTTTCAAGCTGAATCCAGGAATCTCTAAGGGGCACCCTAAAGTAAAACACTCTGTATGAAGCTGATTGAGATGATTGCACATAAGAGAGACGGAGGTGCATTTGGCCAGACGGAAATAAACCGGATGGTCCAATTTATTTGTGATGAAAATATTCCGGATTTCCAGATTTCATCTCTTTTGATGGCGATTTATCTTCGCGGTATGAGTGAAGATGAAATAGCGTGGCTCACCTTGGCGATGGCTAAGTCCGGTGAAACTATCGATCTTTCACACATCGGGGGGATCGTAGTTGATAAACATAGTACCGGTGGAGTTGGTGACAAAACCTCTCTGGTGTTGATGCCAATGGTTGCCGCAGCCGGCCTTAGGATCGCCAAAATTTCCGGTAAAGGTCTTGGACATACCGGAGGCACACTCGACAAACTGTCCGTCTTTGAGGGCTTCCGGTATAATCTTTCCCGTCAAGAAATCATCCGTGCTGTTGAAGAAAAAGGAATCGTTTTAACCGGACCGACTGAGCAGCTTGTTCCGGCTGACAAGCGAATGTATGCCTTGCGGGATCTCACCGCCACTGTTGATTCCCTGCCCTTGATTGCCAGCAGCATCATGAGTAAGAAAATTGCTGCCGGAGCCGGAGCCATTTTGTTAGATGTCAAAGTGGGCAGTGGCGCCATCATTGAAGATCTCGATAGAGCCAGAAAACTGGCTTTAGCCCTGGTATCGATTGGGAAGCATCTGCAAGTGCCCACCAAAGCCGTGCTCACGGATATGTCCACTCCACTTGGCAAGGCTGTAGGAAATGCCCTTGAAGTGCGCGAAGCCATTGAGACACTCCAGGGTCAGGGGCATAAAAAACTGCGCAACCTTTGTCTCCAGCTGGGTGCCAGACTCCTTTTACTGGCTGGTAAAAGTGCTACGCTTGAATCAGCTGAAAATGAATTAATTAAGATACTGGATTCAGGGAAAGCATTGGATCAGTTCCGAGTACTTATTGAAAATCAGGGTGGTAGCGGACGGTACCTGGATTATCCGGATGAACTACCGGTAGCGGCTTACCAGAAAGTGATTGTAGCAGCAGACACCGGTTACATCTCCGGCCTTCATGCAAAAAAAATCGGGATTGCTTCGATGCACAGTGGTGCCGGTCGAATTTCGAAAGATCAGAAACTGGACCTGGGCACGGGTATCTATCTTCATAAAGAACGGGGTGATCAGGTTGTGAAAGGTGAGGTGCTGATGACGGTGTATGCTACAGATGTTTCCAAATTGGAGCAAGCCTGTAGACTCGCCGCGACTGCTATTGAGTTAGCAGATTGTCCTGTACCAGAATTGCCGGTGATCATGGAAGAAATCTAAAAGTTACTTTCCGATAGGATGCCAGGTGGTTTTGATCTCCTGTGTATCGAGAATAGAATACGGCCCCTGATCTTCAAGCTCATCCTCTTTTCTGACAATAATTCTCAACACATGAGCGGCACCTAACTCCTGGATTTTAGTAATTTCCGGCTGACTGCCACCTCCTATTACCACAGCATCAACATCCCGGTGACTGCCAAAATGAAACAACAATTCATCCCGTAAACCGGTGAGGATATTTACCACACCAGGCGGCAAATCAGAAGTTTGTAAAACCTCAGCAAAATTTATAGCGCTGGTAGCCAGCCGGGAGGGTACCAGCAGTACCGCAACATTGGCACCAGCAATCACTGGCATCAACAGGGAAACAATTGTATGTAGATCGCCGGTTTCCGGACAAAGAATGCCAGTCACGCCAACCGGTTCAGGAATGGAAAAATTGAAATGAGAAGTTGCCACCGGATTAACTGTGCTAAAAATCTGGGAATACTTATCACACCATCCGGCATAGTAGACTGCACAATCTATCGCCTTTTCTATCTGACGAATGGCAACAGGTTCTTCTGTTCCCTGTTGTAGTAG
>JBGTCB010000214.1:0-3056 GCA_041748995.1 Saprospiraceae bacterium
CCGATCTACGGTGTATGCTCCCTGCAAGTTTGTGATTGACTTGCCGGAAAACTGCAATAATGTGCACAAAAGAGCTTACTACATCCAGGAGCTCTTTGATCCTGGTACACCAATTCCTGATTGGGCTAAATAGTCAGACGAAGGTCTCGATGCATATAATTCAGAAGCGATATAAATATTCGCATTCGACAATAAAAAAAACCACTCTTGTCGTGCTAAATGCTGACTTTTTCAAGCTTTTCTTTTACCATCTTTAACGACGGCCGGTCACAGTCGGGTGAAGCCAGTTTGATCAGATCCTGATAATATTTTCTTGCTTTTTCTGTATTTCCGGATTGCTCTGCTGCGGCTGCGGCTCCCAAAAAAGTTCGGTAACGATTGGGAGAATCGACCAGCGATTTCTCATAGGCATGGAGAGCTTCAGCAGGTTGATTAAGTTCCAGCAACATATCCCCCAGGAGTTCATTTGCAGGAAGTAATTCTCCGGGAGTAACCGGATTTTTGTCTGTAGAGGACTCCAGTGCGGCGGATGATTTCATAATTTTTAAGGCCTCATCATTTTTGGAGTCTGACAATGCAAGCCAGGCCTCCACAGCCTGTTTTTTGATATCTACCTGGGTTCGCCAGTATGCCGTTTCTGGTTTATCACCCAATTGATCATATAGTTTTACCAGTTTTTGCAGAGCTTCTCTGGCAATTTCAGGTTGCTTGCTGCGGGCGGCTCCGATTCCCCGGGCGAAATGATGCAGCGCTTCATATTGCGGATACTTGTTCCAGGGAAATTCCTTCTTTGGAAATGGAAGCTCGGCGGCTTCCTTCCATAGTTCTCTCTCAAGGAGTAAACGGGCAGGGACAGCAGCAAGGGCATAGGCACATGCAGCAATATCCTGAAATGGAACGGTAATGGCCTCAATCTTATCGTAAATTTTTTCAGCTTCAATATCTTTACCCATCTGAAGGAAGCCGTAGACCATATAATCTGAAGCATGGAGATTATGAGAGGATCCCTCACCGTTAGGAATACGCTTTATCGCTGCTGCTGAGGATCGCTTATTCCAGTCGATCGATTCTTCCCACAGGCCTCTCCTGGTGAATATATGTGAGGGCATATGTAATGCATGAGGAATTTCCGGAGCAATTTTACCGTAGTTTCTGGCCACCTGAATTGCTTTCTCGGCCAAGGGTGGAAAATCATTGGCATGAATCGCATAATGAAATGCACCAGGGTGATCCGGAATCATTTTGATGATTGACTCAGCAATGGCACCTGCTTTTACCTGCTTTTCATAGGACTTATCTTCAGGTGGAATCGTGCTCAGCATAGTGACAGTATAAAAGGCAGCTATCTCCGTATCTCCAGGTCTGTTTTCATAAGCTTCCTTCAGGGCCATTTCCATGCTGGCCAACCTGGCCTTTTCCGTCTTTGTTGCACCGTCCGTATAATAAGCAGCCAGAGCTTTGCCGAATGCTTTTTCGCGGTCATTTTTAGCCAGACTGACTGCCCTCTGAGACAATTGGAATCCTTGTTCCAATTGTTCAGCCGAAGGTTGATCCGGCCAGAGTGGGTGAATAAAACTCAGAGCCTTACCCCAATGACCCCAGAAGCAATCTGGATCTTCCGACCTAACTTTGTCAAAAATGACCTCCGCTTCTTCAAAGGTCATATGATGGATCAGGGCAATGCCATACGCAATGGAAGAATCCAATGACTCTCCACACCCGTCCGAAAATTGCACGGTACCGCACATTTCACGGGGAGTGATTGTAGATAATGAGATTTCATTCCGGGAGGTTTGACAAGTTATCAATGACAAACACAACACCGGCAGAAGGAGGGCAATATTTTTCATTATGGGGAAATTTGTGCTTAAATTACAAAATTCATAATTCAAGAACTAATAATTTTCATATTTGAATTTTGACAGTAAGGCACCCTGCCAACCAACAGTTCAACAATTCATGGAACGCATAGGCGCAAAGGCGCAAAGGGCATATCGGTTCCACGCGATGCAAAAGATTATCGTTGATACCCTTTCTTCGGGAGGAACAATTAAACAGTTAAACAATTCTTGGCACGCAGACGTGCAAAGGCGCAAAGTGCATATCGGTTCCACGCGCTAAAAAAGCTTATCGTTGATTACCTTTTCTTCGGAAGGGACAATTAAACCACATAACCAGGTGGCCGGTATGCAGCATAGTGGGTGGCGGTAATTTGATCATATTCATTGAGCATACAAGCTTATCGAATAAACCGGGATTTTAAGCCGTTTAAAATTTATTCTAATCCGGATCGTCGACACCAATCACTTAACACAATAGGAGCAAAAGTAAATGAAAAAAGCGGATTCAAGACCCGCAGTTCCGGGCCATGAATCCGCTTGGGATTTTGTTCAGATGAAGGATACTTGTTAAGATTTCTTGAAGACAAAACGGGTGATGTAGATTCCCTGTCCATCGGTCTCACCACAATCACTTTCAGCACTGCTGGTAATAAAAGCCAATTCCCAACCTTCAGCCGACAACTTGTTCAACTTGGAAGTGATCAGGGCATCATTTGAAGCAATATTTTGAAAATTAATACCGGCAACGCTGTAAAAATTTAAAAGTTTTGCTTCATCCAATTGTTCAATTTTAGCATCCGATCTTTTGACTTCTTTTCGCTTGCTTGATTTACCATCCGTTCGTTCTGTGGTGAAATCGTCAATATCGATGTCAGTTTGATTTTCGATCATCCTGGATCGGCCAATACCTGCCGGTACGATGGATTCCACAACCGTGATGATTTTGTATTCCGGTAAATTTTGAGCCTGGATAGATACCCCATAACTACCGATAAGAGAAAGGATTAAGAAAACTGTTTTCATAGTTTGTTAATTTATTATTGTGAATATTTAAGTTTTAGAAAAAATAGACATTAAAATTTTTTACTTGATTGCTGTATTCCATCGAATGGGTCGTGGTTTCCGAATCGGAATAAATTTCTGATTCTCTTTTAGTGGTTTGCTCCTTTTCACTCTGTATGCCACAATAAGATTCTTTGTCCGGTAAATTCGAGA
>JBGTCB010000215.1:0-5329 GCA_041748995.1 Saprospiraceae bacterium
TGAAATCACCAGGGTTAAACCCTCCGTAACCAGTGCCGGGAGCTGAAAACATAGCGATTTGCCACCCCCGGTAGGCATAATTACCAGGCAATCGTATCCATTCAGCACATGGGTCATAATCGCCAATTGATCCTGGCGGAATTCATCATACCCAAAGACTTTTTTGAGGCAGGTCTTTAGTCCTTGCTCATATAATTGTGGGGTTTCCTCTATAATATTCATGGCAAATGCCGCATGACACGAACTGTTCGTTTGATCCGTAAGATACAAAGAACTCCCATGGTACCGTACCCACTGTCCTCGGGAAGATCGACTTGATCCTAAAAATTAATGATTTGGTCAGGAATAGGGTGATTGGTCGTCTTAGGAGGTTGGGCTGGTTGTACCATAGATCAAACCATGAGGTTGTTAAAATTCTTTTAAAGATTGATTTTAGGACACCTTTAGGTCAACAAATGCGTCTTTCTAACACTTGTATTAGATATAAATTTTGACTTGGGATACATTTTCAGAGAACCAAAAAAATGAAAAATTGACTATGAGAAAGATTTTGTTATTTGCATTTGCTGTTACACTCGGAGGTTTGATCATGTTTGGTGGCATCAAATTTTTTGGACTTGGTATCCAGCAAAGTGTGATCACCTCTTCCGAAAACGCTCCCGTTCATTTTACGAATTATGCCCAGGAAGATCCGGTCATGAGTGTCCCGTTTGACTTTACCCTGGCGGCGGAAAAAACCTTACCTGCTGTAGTACACATACGGTCAACTATGCAGATGGGTGATGACGAAGTGGCACAAAGTCCCTTCGATTTCGAACATTTACCTGATCCTTTTCGGGAATTTTTTGGTGTTCCTAGAGATCGAAACGGGGGAAGTCAGCCTGAGCGTGAAGCTCCTAGTCGTCAGGGATCGGGTTCGGGTGTGATCATTTCTACTGACGGATATATTGTGACCAATAACCACGTGGTTGATAATGCGAATGAAGTGCTAGTTACTCTCAACGATCGACGGTCTTACAATGCTACGGTTATCGGGGTAGATCCTTCAACCGATGTTGCATTGATCAAAATTGATGAAAAGAATCTACCGATCATTGAATTTGCTGATTCCGACAGAGTTAAAGTTGGTCAATGGGCGGTTGCAGTTGGCAACCCATTCAGTTTGTCTTCGACAGTCACTGCCGGCATCGTCAGTGCGACTTCCCGTAATATTAATATCATGCAGGATAGGACACCCATTGAGTCTTTCATTCAGACGGATGCGGCGGTAAATAGGGGAAATAGTGGAGGCGCTTTGGTAAATCTTCAGGGTAATCTGATAGGAATCAATACCGCTATCGCATCACCGACAGGTTCCTATTCCGGATATGCTTTTGCCATACCCAGCAATATAGTCAATAAAGTCGTGGCTGATTTAAAAGAGTTTGGAGTGGTGCAAAGGGGATTTATCGGAGCCATGATCAGGGATGTATCTAATGATCTGGCAAAGGAAAAAGGACTCTCATCGACGATTGGAATCTATGTAGACAGCTTGACATCCAACAGTGCAGCTGGAGAAGCAGGAATTAAGTCAGGTGATATTATCGTGTCGGTAGACGGGCAGACAGTCAATACTTCGCCTGAATTGCTTGAAAAAATTGGCCGGCACCGCCCAGGAGACCAGGTGGCTATTACAGTACTACGGAGTGGCAAGGAGAAAGAGGTGATGGTCACGCTGAAGAATCGAGAGGGAAATACAGATCGTGTTACGAAAAGAATAGTCAGTGACCTTGCCAGTGTACTTGGCGCTCAGTTTGAAACTATCTCAAAAGAAGAGGCAGACAAATTTGAAATCGATGGAGGTGTGAAAGTTGCCGGGTTGGGCAGAGGAAAACTGGCTCAGGAGACAGATATCAAGGCTGGTTTTATCATTACTAAAGTAAACCGTCAAAAAGTCACCTCAGCAGCACAATTGCAGAAAATCCTGGAGAACGAAGAAGGAGGAGTGTTGATTGAAGGTATTTATCCTGGCAGTAAAAAGACAGTGTATTATGCATTTGGCATGTAAAATTCAAGTATAGCAGTAGAGTTTTTTAGTAGAATCATTAGGTTCAGGTTTCCATTAAGGGTGTGACGTCAGTCATGCCCTTAATAGTTTAACCGGGATCCTTAATACAAAAGTGGTTGTAGTTATAATAATCTAACTTGGAAGACCAGAACTATGAAAAGAATGGGTATAGATCCGAATGATTTTATCATGTATAAAAGACTGGATAACAAGGTCTTAAAAGCAAGTTAGATGGGATTATTCATTAGACTTTCTATTACAAGGCAGAATTGCTGCAAATACGGGCACATCATCGATTTTTGATGCTCACCATGATGGTGACCATGCTTTCCCATCCGCGAGCGGTTCATTCGCTCGAAGATCTACCAGATCTTCGTTGTGCCTTAGAGGCACAAATCGCTCATATGCCCTCAAAAACCTCTGACGCACCCGTCTTCATTGCACTCTGCCTTTCACGACAAAACCCTAATACATAATCCAGGTTTAATTTTTACCTTAATTGTCCATTGGAGTGCTGTATAAGAGCTGGAAGTTTAAAGACGATACCAACTGCAAAATCTCCAGCGGCTTTGCTTCAGTAAAATCAACCGTAGACCCAGTGCACAAAACCAATACTCAACCATGGCCAAAGTATAATCACCACCAGGGCAACAACCAGGGTGAAATAGAACGGTAATAATTCTCTGATCAGCTGTTCCACTTTAAGACCTGATATAACTGATCCGATATACAGACACGCTCCTACAGGTGGTGTGATCAATCCCAGGGCCAGGTTGGTTACCATGATCACACCGAAGTGTATTGGATCAATCCCAATCTGCTGGGCAATAGGAAGAAGGAGTGGCGTAAAGACAATCAGGGAAAACCCAGGATTCAAAAACATTCCGGCGATCAACAAAATCACATTAAGTAGAATCAAGGTCATCCAGGGGCTATCGATAAGATTTCCCAGGTTTTCTGCCAAAACATTGGGTATACCTTCGATCGTCATCAGGTTTGAAAAAAGGAGTCCTGCACCCAGTTCAAGGGCAACAATGCCGCTGGTCCGTCCTCCCTCATATACCACGGTATATAGTTTTGCAAGAGTCAGATCCCGGTATAAAAAAGCTCCGATTAAAATGCTGTAAACAAAGGCGATCGCTGATGCTTCCGTAGGAGTGAAGGTGCCCAGAAAAATGCCACCCAGAATAATGGCGGGAGCCATTAGCGCCGGTAATCCTTCCCACGATGTCCGGGCAACTTTACGCAGTGAAAATGGCTCCGGTTTAGACCATTTATTTTTGATAGCAAAATAGGAATTGATAAATAGCAGCAGTACTGTGATGAATAATCCCGGTATAAGTCCGGCTGCAAGCATTTCCCCTACCGAAGTGCTTGCGATGGTCGCATAAATAATGAGCAGGATACTGGGAGGAATAATAACGGCCATCGTTGATGAAGCGACTGTGATGGCGGTGGCATATTTTAGTGGATATTTCCGATTGACCATTTCCTTGATTTCTGCTGAACCCAATCCGGCAACATCGGCAACGGAAGATCCACTCATGCCACCAAATATCATGCTGGCCATAATATTGACCGAGCCTAATGATCCAGGTAAAAAACTCAATAGTGATTCGGAAAAATCAAAAATTCTGCGTGCTATACCTCCGTGAGACATGGCAATACCTGCCAGCATAAAGAGCGGAATTGCTACCAGTAAGTAACTGTCCAGTGCATTATAAAATAAAGTGGCAATAGTCATCAGAGGATAAACATCGAAAACTGTCAGAGCGACAAATAAACCCAGGATCAGGCTGACCGAAACCGGTACCCCTATGATAATAAACAGGAAAAACAGGATGACTGTCAGATAGGTAGCCGTCATTTTTTCGAACCTCGATTAAAATGGAATCCTGATTTTTGCATCGTTAAAGTTCGGTCTCCTCTGGTATGGTTGCATCCCAGGGATTCGTTTGATCTTTGAAATTAATCTTAAGTAAAATGTCTTCCAGAATCCGCATCGTTGTCAGACCAAAGCCAATGGGGAGGGCCGCGGTAAAAATATACATCGGAAAATGAAAACCCATGGCTGATTTTTGCATTTCAAATTGCATCATGGTAAGATGTAAACTCCAGTAAAAGAAAAATAAAGTACAAGACAAGAATAAGATCTGGCTTATGATCCAGGTTATTTTAGGACGCACCGGAATCCTCTCGACAAAAAATGTCATCCGGATATGTTTCTTGTCTTTTGCTGCAGCAGCAATTCCGATGGCGCAAAGCCAGATAAAAAGATATTTTCCCAGCTCGTTAGAAAAGACAACATTAAAGTGAATATGACGGGCCAATATTCCAACCAGAACATCCAGCACTAGCAGAGTGACGAAAAAAAATATAAGAATGAATTCTACATTGTTGTAAATCCGGCAGAAAATTCCTTTTAGATTTTTATTAAATTTTAGGTTCATAAGTAAAAGTTCTATAGTTGATCAAATCACAGCAGATTTTCTGAAATAAGACCTAAAAACTATCAAATTAATTCCCGGTTTTGTTGTCTATTCCACTGGTTTAATATTTTTTCAATTCTTCCAGAAAATCATCGATTAAGGAGGGCGAAAATTTTGCTTCATATTTACGCCAAACTGGCTTGGCCAATTGCCTCAATGCATCCTTTTCTGTTTCGTTCATATAATAGATTTCCATTCCATTTTCTTCAATTTCTTTACGCAGTTTGATTGTATTTTCCCTGAGCAAACCGGATTCATATTCAATAGATGCATGGGCAGCCTGAAGGATTATATTTTGTTGATCGGACTTCAACTGATTCCACCATGGCCAGTTGACGATCACTACTTCCAGGTCAATGGAGTAATCCCATATCGTCAGATAATCCTGTATCTCGTAAAGGCGGGTACTAAAAATGACATCTTCAGCATTCTCCTGCCCATCAATGGTTTTCAATTGCAAAGCGTTGTAAACCTCACCCCATTCCATTGGTACCGGATTGGCTCTCATGGCATTCATGATATCAACATAGAGCGGATTATTCATAACCCGGAGCTTCAATCCCCTGACATCCTCCAGATTTCTTACCGGGTTCCGGCTGTTGGTTAGCTGGCGAAAACCACGGGGCCACCAGGTAATAATGTGGAGATTTTTTTCATGTAATTCCTCATTTATTGTGTCAAATAAAGCACAGCTGTTCGCGACAACGGCTATCACCTGATCGAGATCCCGGAAGAGAAAAGGCAAACTAACCAAAGACATTTTTGGAACCAGATTGGCAAGATATGCCGTGGA
>JBGTCB010000216.1:0-5400 GCA_041748995.1 Saprospiraceae bacterium
GGCGTGTTAGTGCAGTTTACAACATCTTTGCTTTTTTAATGCTGATTCCTCTCCTCTATATTATCCCCCGGATGACTGCCAGTCTTCATCCCGGCAGTGGTGGTAATCCTGCGTTTGGTTCTCAGGATCTGGATAATACCATGCGTATGGTTTTTTATCCGGCGATTGTTGGGTGGAGTTTATTTGGAATCTGGATTGCCAACCTGCACTGGCGATACCTTAAGCTGGAACATGCAAACCGTGATGATTAAAAACAAACATCATTATGAATGGGCGTCATTTTTTGCTCCTTCAGAGTAATATATTTCCTAATTTGCCGCTTTTTTAAAATTTAATTTGATGAAACCAATTTTATCATCGCTTTTGACCATGGTACTAGCCCTGGTATTGCATAACGAGCTTTTAGCAGCGAACGGCCAGGATTTTTTTCAGGCTATTGGTAAAATGTATGTAGTCGTGGCGGTAATTCTTGTCATATTCGTCGGATTAAGTCTTTACCTGTGGCGATTGGACCGTAGAATTTCACAACTGGAAAAAAGGAATAAATATGAGTGATATTGTGGAGCCCAATTTCTACGAAAGCGTACAGCGTAATTTCGATCGTGCTGCTGCCCATACCAATATCCCACCCGGACTTCTGCAGCAAATCAAAGCATGCAACTCCGTGTACTATATGCAGTTTCCGGTCAAGATCGGAAAAGACTACCAGGTTATTGAAGCCTTCCGTGTACAGCACAGCCATCATAGATTGCCCACCAAAGGGGGTATCCGGTTTAGCCAAAAAGTAAATCAGGAAGAAGTTATGGCCCTGGCATCATTGATGACCTACAAATGTGCCCTGGTCGATGTACCTTTTGGCGGCGCGAAAGGAGGCGTTAAAATATCTCCCAGAGAGTATACGGTAGATCAACTTCAGAAGATCACCCGCCGGTACACCACCGAGTTGGTGCGAAAGAATTTTATCGGTCCCGGTATTGATGTGCCGGCTCCTGACTACGGTACCGGTTCGAGAGAAATGGCCTGGATATTAGATACTTACCTGACTTTCAGAGGCGGTGAAATCGATGCGGCAGGATGTGTGACGGGTAAACCAGTTGCCCAGAATGGCATAAAAGGTCGCGATGAGGCTACCGGCCGGGGAGTATTCTACGGTATCCGGGAACTGCTCAATGATAAACTGCTCATCAAAAAGTATGGGATCCTGCCTGGCACCGAAGGAAAAACAATGGCTATTCAGGGTCTCGGTAATGTCGGATATCATACCGGAAAAATTTCGCAAACCGAAGGGGGATTTAAAATCATCAGCGTTGCCGAATACGAAGGAGCCATCCATAGTGAAAGAGGGATTGATATTGATGAATTGGTAATGCACCGAAAAAAAACCGGGTCTATTCTAAATTTTCCCGGATCGGTTAACCTTGATCAGCGAAAACAAACCCTGGAGGTGGAGTGTGATGTACTGGTGCCCGCTGCCCTTGAAAATCAGATCCGGATGGACAATGTGGACAGAGTCAGGGCCAAAATTGTAGCTGAGGCAGCTAATGGTCCGGTTACCGCTGATGCCAGTGATGTCCTGCTGAAGAAGGGAATAATTATCATTCCGGATATGTATCTCAATGCCGGAGGAGTTACGGTCTCGTATTTCGAATGGTTGAAAAACCTCTCTCACATGCGTTTTGGACGGATGGAAAAACGGTTCGATCAAAACACTTATATGAACCTCGTCAACCTGATCGAGCGTCAATCAGGACGAAGTATCAATGACAAGGAAAAGTCTATTATCGCTAGGGGAGCGGACGAAATTGACCTGGTACGTTCGGGGTTGGAAGAAACTATGGTAACAGCCTACCATCAGATTCGCGACGTGATGTACCGCAAACCAAAAGTTGAAGATCTGCGTACGGCCGCATTTATCAATGCACTGGGTAAAGTAGCCAGTGATTATATGAATATGGGAATCTTCCCCTGATAAAAGAGAGTTGGAACTAACAATTTAAATAATAATTGACTATACATAAATCCGACTTTCATCAGTTAGATAAGAGATATTTGCACCATAAATACTCAATGTCCTAAAATAAATTAGATAAATTGGAAAATAAACTGGATAAAACAGATTTGAAAATACTTCAGATTTTGCAGGATAACTGTAAGATCACCAACCTTGACCTTTCAAAGAAAATTGGTCTTTCACCTGCACCAACGCTCGAGAGAGTCAAAAAATTGGAGAATTCCGGCTATATAGGTAGTTATCATGCACAGATTAATGCCGCATCGATCGGTCTCAATGTCAAGACTTTTGTACAGGTTTCCCTTGCCTGGCACAAAGAAAATGCACTCGAGAATTTTATCTCCAAAATCAAGAAAGTTGCCGAGGTCACCGAATGTTATATTATAACCGGAGAAGCGGATATTATGTTAAAGATCATTTGCAAAGACATACCTACCTATGAGAATATTTTGTTTAAAACTTTGTCTCAAATTGAAGAAATCGAACGGATGAAGACCTTGATGACGCTCTCGACCGTTAAAGATTCCAAGGTATTACCCTTTGACTATGATTAACTGTTGGAAATCACAAAAATCTTATCGGGTTTCAGTAAGGAGAATCGTCGATCTGCCTTAAATAATAGTCTGCTTTGGTCGGTTTCAACCAGAGAAGGAAACGTTTCCTTTCTTTTTGGAACCATGCATGTCCGAAGTTCCCTGGCACATCAATTTATCGATCAGATTATGCCTTTCCTTAAAGGATCGGAAGTTTTGGCAGCGGAAATGGATCTCCATCAGTTCGATCAGGAGATCATGATTAGAGGAACCACCCTGCCAAAAGGTAAAAATCTGGAATCTTTTTTCACCGGACATCAGTTTGAAAAAGTGAGCAAGAGTATCCTGAAGAGTTTTGGGATTGACCTGAAAATGTTTCAAACCCGGCATCCTTTTTTAGTGATCGCGGCGATTTCAGAATCTCTTTTAATAAATGATCACCTGGAATCACTGGATCAGGAGATCTGGAACCGGGCCCAAAGTATGGATAAAATCTGTGTGGGTCTGGAGTCTTTTGATGACCAGATGACCATCATGCAAGAGATTTCGATAGAAGATTCGGTTCGCCAAATCCGGGATATCGGCAGAAATCCGGCAAAATTTCGCCGTAATCTGCACAAAATGATTACTTTTTATGTCGATCAGGATGTGGTTAATCTTTATAAATCCAGCCGGAAGCAATTGCAGGGACTACGTAAGAAGTTACTTTTTGGACGAAATATGAACATGGCATCTAAACTGGCTGACCTAATGCAAACATCGACAGTTTTTGCTGCCGTGGGTGCTGCCCATCTGGCCGGTGAGAAAGGTATGTTGCGACTCCTTACAAAAAAAGGATTTAGTGTAAAACCAATTAATATAAGAAGTGAGTCCGGAGATCAGTAAAAACAACAAAGGGGCGGTGGTTGTTGGTTGTGAAGGTTTCGTCGGAGAAAACCTCCTCAAGGTATTAAGTACGCATGAGGCATATCGGACCATTTATGCGATTTCATTGGTAAAAAAGAAGTTTGATTTGCCCAATGTCAAATCATTTATTTCATCCATAGAAGACATTCGTTTTGATCATTTTGCAGCCAATGATCTTTTTATCTGTTATGATGCTTCTTTTTTTAACACGGGAGGTAAATACTCAATACCCGAAAGTCAATACCGGCATATTCCAAAAATGATTTTACTGGCATATAAAAGCCAGTTTGGTCAGGTTATGTTGCTTTCAAATAAAAGGACTTCCTCTGATGCACTCTTTCATGTAAACCGAAGCAGGGGCCTGATCGAGGAAATGGTAATTAAAATGGGATTTTGGAGCACCCATGTCTTTAAACCCAGTATACTGATCGGGGAAACTACTCAACAAAAATGGGGTAAAGGACTTGCCGATAAAATCGGTAATAAAATTGATGATGTAACCGGTGGCTGGCTAAAGAAAAATAAACCGATTGAGGCGGAGGTTGTTGCCAGGGCAATGATTGCAGCCGCCCAAAGACTGGAAAGTGGGGTACATTTTTATTCCTCTGAATGGTTACAGGATTTTGCAACGGCTACTGAAAATACCAGTCTGCCAAAAAAATAAAAAACATGGATAAGGAAAAATCACAAATAAAAATTGATATTACTTTAGGCGAAAATCGTATACCGGAATCTATTAAATGGTCTGCTCCCGACCAGGAGAAATTTGATGAACGGGCTAAAGCAATGCTTTTGTCTTTTTTTGATGAAAAAAATCGGGAAACTCTTAAAATAGATCTTTGGACCAAAGATATGCAGGTAGTCGAAATGGATCGTTTCTTTTACCAGACTTTAAAGGCATTAGTTGATACTTATTTCCGGGCTACCAATAATCAATCTATGGCTAAGGCAATGCAACAGTTTGTGCAGTATTTCGGCGAACAAACAGAGATCATACCGAAGAAACCGTAAGAGTTGAAAGTAAAAAGTTGAAAGTTAAAAGTTCTAGATCGTACATTGAAATCTACATTCTGCGGCTTCGTTAAAAAATCGTATATCCCAAATCGTAGATCGTACATGGTAAATCAAAAAATAAGTTCTGCTTCGTTTGTATTCAAAGCAGAACTTTTTTGTATATACGAATCTAACCCGCCAATCGAGCGTTCATTTCGATTTCACAATTGAGTAATCGGGAGATCGGACAGTTTTTCTTGGCATTAGCTGCCAGGGTGGCAAATTCTTCAGCAGAGATTTCTGGTACATCCGCATCAAGGTCCAGCACAATTTTATCTGTTTTCCAGCCGATATCATCTTTTGATCCCGTTAGGGTCGCCTTTGTTGTCAACCGGGTGGCGGTAAATCCGGCATTTTGGAGCTGGAAACTGAGAGCCATGGTGAAACATCCTGCATGAGCTGCTGCAATGAGTTCCTCCGGGTTGGTTCCTTCCTTACCATCGGCATTTTCAAAACGTGTTCTGGCCGAGTAAGGTTGGTTATCAAAAACTCCACTCTGTGTACTTAAGGTTCCGCTTCCGGTTTTTCCCGATCCTTCCCAGATCGCTGTTGCTGTTCTTTTCATAAATATTTTTTGTTCTGATTTTATAAAGTAATAATAGTAAATTATCTTTTGGGCACCTCTATTAACCCCGTTCATGCTAAAAACAATTTTCTTCGAAAAATTTATTTAATAATATGCTACGCCATACTTCGTTAATCGCCTGCCTGGCAGGCCAAGGCAGACAGGTCAGTCAGATAGCAATGGCTGTCTTCCTTCCTCCAGCCTTGTCTGGCTTGCATCTTATTAAATTTTTACTCATTCAGAGGTAAATAGAGGTGCCTTTAAGTAAAAAAAGCCAACTTTTAATAAAACGGATCGTTACCTTAAGAGTTATTCCAAAAATATTATATGAG
>JBGTCB010000217.1:0-9523 GCA_041748995.1 Saprospiraceae bacterium
ATTATACCGGAAATTTTATGGCCCCAATGGTACAGGAGACTGATGAATGGATCGCGGCAGTGACCAGTTATCTAAGAACTCATTTGGGCAATGCTGCAGACATGGTCAGTTCGGAATTTGTGTCAGACCTACGCAAAACGACGGAAGGTCAAAAGCCCTATTCTTATGATGACCTGCTGATACATGCTACCCGGCAGCTCAAGCCGCAACATGATTGGAAAGTGACAGCCAGTCATACCGGTCTGGCCCGTATCGGAGGTACCGGGTTACCATTAGGAGCTTTGAGTTTTGAGGGTTGGACTTCAGGAGAAAATCAGGTCAAAGATATGTGGTTTCAGATTGAGGTTCCGGAATCGGTGCGGTTTTCGGAGATGCATTTTAATTCTCCACCCTTGCGACGCGGTTTTGGTCGAAATGCCCCACCACCGGTGCTCACCTGTCCGGCATCATATAAGATTGAGGTATCTGGCAACGGAGTGGACTGGATAGCTGTAGCAGAAGGAAAGTGTTCTGAAAATCGTTCGAAAATCCTATTTACACCCACGGAAGGTAAATTCATCCGGATTCTTCAAACCGGCTCGCCAAAAGAAGAAGCTCCCTGGAGAATGGAAGCCATGAAAATCTTTGCAAAAGGCAGTTTATCCGAAAGTTAATACCTGTTTTTTCAGTTGATAAATGCGTCTGGAAATCATCTCAAGTGTATAGGAGTTTTGATTTCCAGAGTCGGATTTCGAATTTGTATCAGATCCGTGATAATTTTCCCCTCATGTTGCATTCTCGCCAGCGCATAAATATTGCCGGCATGATCCAGGGCAATTGAATTCACGAAAGTTGGTCGTGACCCATCCAAATAAAATATTGCTCCCTGATCCGTATATCGCCGGGAAGTCAAGTCATAGGTCACAAGATGCAGGTTTTCCAGTCCTTTGGCACCACCCCGGGCGATATTGTTCTGGCTCTCGACTCTTGTCCCATCCTCAAAAACAGGAGCTCCGGTCAGGTAATAAATCGTATTATCCTGAATATTCAAAGTAAAACCAAGATATCCGTAGCTGAATTGATCGTACATACCGGATCGTCGTGATGGTTCGGATGTTATTCGCTCTATCAATTCAATGCGACCAACTTTTGGATCGAAACGAAATAAATACCCGGAATTACCATGCACCCCATAGGCCACTTTCTCAATAGGATGCCACGATATTTTGCGCCAATGATAACCCATACTTCCGGGCTCAGCAGCTTGATAAATTCCAAAGTAATCCAGTCTCATATGCACATCACGCCTCTTTTTAATTACTCTGATATTTGGATCATAATAAACTATATCACCTTCAGCAGTGGTAAAATAAACGTGACCAGACTCCGGTTCTATAAACATGGATCTGCACAATACACGGTAATCGGCGCCCGGGAGACCGGCTTCACCCTGTCCGGAAATTGGGTTCAGGATATACATTTCATTTGTAAGAAGATCATAGTGAATAAAATCTCCATGTGGCCAGGAGATGGCATACAACTGTTCCCGGTCCGTGTCCATAGTCATCGTCAGAATACCATCTCCGTTGGTCAACTTTCCCAGATCGATAAATTGGCCATCCGATAAATCATAGGAAATAAAATGGCCTCCCGGATATACTTCAAACCCATCTGGTGGCATGACCGGCAGGCACTCCATACCGTTGATCATTTCATAATGACCGACGTGGGTACCAAAATAAAGTCGATTATCTTTTTCAATAAACTCAACATGACTTTTTCCCTGAGCTATGTTCTTTGAATCTTTTTCTCCACAAATCTCTGTTAGATCTCCAAGTATTTTGATCGTTCTGGTAGCCGGATCGAAGACATACATTTTGCCACCAACATCGATTTTTTCAGAGCAGAGAATATAATAGATCTTTCCATCACTACCGGCTGAAATTGCATTATAGGTATCATGCGCGAATTCAAATCCGGAAGAAAACTGTTTAGCGATGAGGATATTTACATTTTCGGTTGAACTTGCTCCTTGTTCATTTCTCATGCGAAGAGTTGTTGAATCCGGTCATTTTTTATCTTCCAGTTTAATCAGTTTATTGCCCGGTATTTCCACCCCTACGTCCCTGGCCATCATTATTAAATTTTGCATAATGACACTTTCAATATCATAACTCCAGGTACCGGCTAATCCATAAACCTGTTGTGCAATACATCCTTCATACCCACCTTCATGCAGGATAGTGGCGGTAGGAATATAACTCACTACATCATTCGAATACCCTAACACAAAAATATGATGACCAAATATTCTTTTTAGTTGAATCGAATAACCCACTACCAGCTCGCCTCCCAGGGCGAAGATTGGTTGGTCTCCGATTTTCCAGACTTGCAAAGGAAAAGGGTATGTCTTTGGAAATACCTCGCCTTTTCTAACTTGATCCAATATTCTTTCCGCCCATTTTATTTGGTAGTCGACAGCCTGAGAATCCCGGAATTCCACAAGCTCTGCTTCAGTGGGAGGATCGTTCAGACCTAAATTTACTTCTCTATAGTTTGTGACAAGGGTCGGTGCGAGCACCACCATCTCTTCCTCCAAAACCCGGTCTACCGCAGCTACCAATGTCCTCCCATGTTGACGAGCGAGGGGAATCGTCCTTCGCGGCATCGGATTCTGATCACCTCCGGCTCCCTGGAAAAACAAAGCCATAGTACCCGGATGCTCCTTCTCCAACTCCGACTGAGCAAAACCAGGGTAGTCACCAGACCATAAAGTGGTGTCCAATACGGTCGGGTGGCAAGCATATCCAAAAGCGATGGCGATCAGGTCTCCTTCCGGCTTACAAATCTTTAAAACCGGTACTGCAAAATCATTGGGTCCCTGTAATTGAGCCTGTAAATCCAACTGAGACTCGGTATTGTTTCTCCGGTTTATCTGGATTCGCGATACGCCGTTTCCGGCAAACAATCTGGCCGGTTGCAAAGCATTAAAGGCATCCTGTACCAGCTCCACTATGCTGTCTACCAATTCCACCGAATATTGACGTATCTTCTGAAGGTCCTTTTCTTCCAGAGGATATATGTCTACCAGTGACTGATCAAGTACCGGACCGCTGTGTGTATGTGAAGAATTAAGCATGATTTGTGACCGTTCCAGACCCAATTCATTTTTAAGTTGATCCCGGATTTCATCGGACATTAGTTTTGGTATGCCAAGGAGATCCATCGTCACCAGCACCGCTTTTTCACCGGTTTCGTCTTCGAGTGCCAGCGCTTTTGCCCAAAGGTCATGTATCTTACCGGTGGAGGGTTCTGTCCTGCTGGCATAACCGGCCAACCACATGGATTGCCGGGGAGTAATATTAATTTTTGCTACTCCGACCTTCCATCCATTTGTGTTCTGATTTTGTGAAATAGCATGAAAATTCGGACAGATCAGGATCAGCAAATATATTATTGCTTTTTTTTGCATTGTAAATTCCTCATATTTTTTAATGAATTATTAAAATAGTAGCAGTGCCGGCTATATCAAATGCTACTCTCCATAAAGGGCCCATTTTATTCCATTGAGTAATAATTGCTGAAATCCCTCGAATTCAAAATCCTTCGGGTGTCCTAATGAGGTATAAAAAACCCGACCCTGTGCTGCGGTCGATCGAACCCAGGCAATTGGTTCTTTTTGATCGTCAACCTGAGTTGTCAACAATGGTAGCGCATTTTCATCGATTAATGGTGCTACTTTGTACACATTACCCACACTGTGCCACTGAGCAGGTACTCCCTGCAGAATTGGGTGGGAGGCTAGTTCAGCATTCGTGTTTACCTCTGTGCCCAGGGATTCTTCCCCATAACCTCTGTTTTCGCACCCCAGGATTTCGGGAACAAAATCCCACCAGTCTTCATAGCCTTCTTCTATTTCCTCACGAAGGGAAAATGCATGATTTGCAGTTCGAATACCTACCAAAGGCTTACCCTTCGAAAGGTATTCTTTTATCATATTTAGCTGCAGTGGTTTTAGCGCCAGCCTTCGACAAAAAACCACTAATAAATCTGCGTCCTTTACTATTTCCAGGTTTGGAAAATAATATGAATTCCGGTTACCTGTACCAATTAGAACCGTGGTTTGAAAATCTTCTTTAAGTAATTTGGTAAATACGGGAATGGTACGGTCAGCTTCATAATTGTCAACATCCTCACTGATTAAAAAAACGATGTGAGGTTTTTTCACCTTTTCCGCATTAAAACAGGAATTTAATGCCAGGGTGAAAATATAGGTTATGCCGAAAAGTAGAGCTTTCAGTAACAGGGCAGCTCTGATATTTTTATGATTTATATTTCTCACTAATTTTCATTTTACTGATTAAATACTTCGACTAATAATTCCAAGGCTGCTTCCACCAACAGGCGTCCGGCAATGTCTGTCCCCAGATTCGTATTTTCTCCGGTCTCATAACCACCGCGTAATTTTTCTCCGGGCATCCCGACATAATAAATGCCGGCACCATTTGAATATCCGAGTACCAATGTTTGTGGAAATGGAGATCGCTCTCTGATGGCCATACCCAATTCAGTCATAGGTTCTCCTGGTAATGTAACGATGGCAAATGGACCGGTGGCAATGACCTGCACTTCAGCCGACAACAGATCCAGACCGGTGATTTCCTTGCCTTTTTCGGTTAAAGGAATTCCAACAACTGACCGGCCATTTTTTAATCGGCCATCCTGTAGTCGTGCACTAAATCGGCTTGCTAAGAGGACTTGCTTAGTTAACCCGGTTGCCATTTCGGTCACCGCTTCCCGACCCCTTCTCCAGGGATTTATATCACCAGCGGTGCCCTGAAGGAAAATACTCTCACCTTCGATTGCATTATTGACCTGACGAAGGGTTTCTCCCGGCCAATCTCCGGAAATTCCTTCTGAATAAGTATAAATAGAAACTGCGTGCGCCGATAAATGAAGGATCGTTGCCACATTTTTTCCCTCCCTGTTACGAAACGACACGACAGACATAGTGCGGTCAACCGGACCGAAGTGCATACCCTCGCCGAGTACATTCGGATCCCACTGATCATGCAGATAATTAAATTTTTCCGGCAGATGCGATTCAACGACTCCCTCTGCCGGTCTGGGTCTTCTGTTTTGGACAAAGGCCGATACATCCGAACGGCCAATCCAAATGGTAACGGGTTCCATAGATTCTATAGCTGATCTTACTGCAGCAAGGCTCTGTTCCATTAGCGTTTCCATCCACTTCTTATAATAGGGGTCGTCGTACTGGGGTGGCATATACCGGATGGCCCACCAACTATCCTTTTCTTTTCCGCGTAGACCGGGCTTGTAAACGGGTGACCATGGTGCGGAGTGGTTGTGGGTTGCATTAACCACAATATGGTGCCTCGGGATTTTAAATTCTTCTGATATTCTGTTCCTCACTTCTTCAGTTGCCGATTCTCCTGCATCGACCAATTCCCAACTTATAATCACTGATTGCTGATTATTATCGTCCAGGATCAGTGCCCTTACGTAGATCGAGTCATCTATTGTGGCATAGGGATTTCCCGTTACCCAATTTTTCACTTCTGGCGGGGGAGTAATATTCCTCTTTGCAATTCCCGCTGAAAGCATGGAGAAAATCGGAACACAATCCAATTGACTAGTTTCGACCTGTAACGGGAATGGAAGACCAGTTATCAGTCCGCAAATCAACAGTAAAGGAGAAGATAGAAATGTCATCGGATATCGGTTTTTCCTTAGCTATCAAAATATACATTTATTTATAATTATAGTCTATTCCAGAATTTGTTTTGATGGTATATGGTCGAAGAGCTTACAAACGATGCTCACAAAGGAAAAGTAGCAATGGTTTGGGAAGACGTGCCGGCAGAGAAGATTGAAAAGTAAAAAACACCCCGTTCATTCTAAATAAAATTTATCATCATTCCAATAGGCTTTCGGAAAAATCAGGCAGATCTTGAGGGTGTAGATCATTGTTTTAGGTCGATGTCAGACGATGGACTATTGGTTCGTAAATGACAGATAATCAACAGATTAATAGACAATCGTAAGTCTAATGAGGATTCCGGGCAAATGGAGTCAACAGTGAATCCAGTATTCCCACGGACCCTTCTGGCGATAGGTGACGGGTATTTAAATCTTTTCTTTATTTTGCAGGTAACTACATTGAACGGGAATCCATGTTAGAGAGAGTTAACAAGGTGTCTTTCAACCATTCACCGGCATATAAATCATTGCGAAAAGTCGTTCTTTTTGAGGGAGATGATTTGATGATATCCCGGGAAGAGGAGTTTACAACTGAGATCATCCGGTTTCTTGAAGACACAACCTGGGGTACTAAAGACACCCTGTACGAACACCGGAATACGGATGAACGACTGGTACAATTACGTGATCCGGTACTCGCAACTATCCGGATGGGTGGTGAATTAGGGTCTATGGTGGTGATTGAAAGGAGGAAGGTAACCGTCGGTGATCAGGAGATTAAAGGGTATTTCTTTCGCTACCTTGCCAATAAGTTGCCCTTCAGGCAGCGACGATTATTTGCAGTGTATAGCATCAAATTCATACATCTGATTGTCGGAAGTGAGGAAGATGAAGCAATTTTTTATGCCTCCGTTGAGACTAAAAATCACCGGTCATTTAATTTCCTCAGCCGTTTAGGTTACAGACATCAGGCTTCCATCGCAACTTTAGCCTATAGTCGTTTTTTTCCCCGAAACGACGCACGGATGAGCCGGATTCAACCTTCGGAAAAGGACTTTGTCACCAAGGAATTAGAGCATTATTACCGAAATCATTCACTGGTGCACTTTAGCTATATTTTTCAGGATGAGAATTATTTTCTCTTAAAAGAAAATGGCGAAATTATTGCCGGATGTCAGGTTCATCCTGCTACATGGGTTGTAAAAAATATTCCTGGAAAATTAGGAGGCTTTTTTCTGAAATGTATCCCCTATATTCCAGTGGTCCGCACCATCTTCAATCCGAATAAATTTGACTTCTTAACCTTTGAAGGAATTTTTATAAAAAAGGGTAGAGAAAAAGAGCTTATAAAATTGTTCGAATCAGTCATGCACCATTTTTCACAACGGGTCAGTCTGATCTGGCTTGATGAAAGGGATCCCCTGTATGACCGTCTGAAAGATATTGGTAGGCATGGCATGATGAAAAATTTTGTTGAAAACGCATCCGTACGAATTCTGGCCATTCCGGAGAAGGCCTCTCTACGAACTTTGGACCATATTAAATCGAATCCAATTTATGTCTCTAGCTTTGACTTCATTTAATTATGTGGGATAAACATTGGGCTCCATGGTTTCTTTTAGCGGTCCTTCTACTTTTCCCGTTAATAGATGGTAGAGGTCAAGTCCGTATCCGATCGCTCGGAATTGAACCCGGTGTCCTTAATCCGGGCACGCACAATGCCATCACTGATGTATCCGGTGTTCGAGTTGGACATACAACCTTGTTGAGTGGCGATTCTGTTTGTACTGGTGTCACCGCGATTTTACCCCATGCCGGCAATCTTTTTCAATCGAAAGTTCCGGCTGCGATCTATATCGGCAATGGTTTTGGGAAACTTGCCGGATATAGCCAGGTAGAGGAGTTGGGTAACCTGGAGACACCCATCATCTTAACCAATACCCTGAATGTGTTTACAGGAATAGAGGCCGTTGTTGAATATACTCTTGATCAGACTGGCAATGAAGATGTGCGGTCGGTCAATCCTTTGGTAGGAGAGACAAACGATGGAAGATTAAATGACATCCGTGGACGGCATTTGAAAATGGAAGATTTTTTAAATGCCATAGAAAGTGCCAGCATAGGTCCCGTGCGGGAAGGCAGCGTTGGTGCAGGTACCGGTACGATCGCATTTGGATTTAAAGGAGGTATCGGCACCGCATCACGCCAGTTACCTAAATCTCTCGGCGGATACACAGTTGGTGTTTTAGTACAGGCTAATTTTGGTGGAGTCCTGCAGATTGATGGCATACCCGTTGGTGAAAAAATGGGCTGGTATCCTTACAAAAATGAAATGCAAAAAAGTGACGGATCCTGTATGATCGTCGTGGCCACAGACGCCCCTCTTGACAGCAGAAATCTCAAAAGAATGTCGAAAAGGGCTATGCTTGGTCTTGCACGTACCGGTGGATATGCATCCAATGGAAGTGGAGACTATGTCATTGCTTTTAGTACGTTCGCCAAAAACTTTGATTCATATCTTCCAAATGATCAAATACAGCAAAAGGACCAGTTACATAACGACCAAATGTCACCACTTTTCTTAGCAGTAGTCGAAAGTACTGAAGAGGCTATTTTAAATGCCTTATTTATGGCGGAAATTCCTCCCGGTTTTGAGAATAAAGGAATTAATACCATCCCTGTGGATACTGTCATAGCGATGCTTAAGGCATACCGGAATTAAAAAATTATAAAAAAATTGGAGGGACAAAATAATCTGAAGACAATAGCGGGAGATGTACTTGGAGAATTGATTCAAAAAATCTATACACTGTTTGAATTTCGAAAAATACCCTGGTTACTGCAACATAGTAAAGTCAAACAGAAGGAATTATTGACTCAACATTTAGTTGATCTGCAAATTGCTATCTATGAATTGGACAATCATTTGGAATCTCTTTGGGTGATAAATCCGATCGATTTAAAACCATATTGGCTTAGCATTTATCAATCCCTGGCCAATATGAATCTAAGTCTCAAACAACAACATGACTGGTCCAAGGAAATAAAGATATATCAAAGGAGGGAACTGGATCTTCGACAACAAAAATCCCCGTTAACCCATTCGATCGAAGAACTCTATTACTATAAATCCTGCGATGTACGGTTGATGCGGCGACTCATCTATCGGGCTGATGAGGATCTTAATAAGCTTCTGAAATTTTCCGAATGGACAGAATTTGATTTAATCACCGAGGTAAATGACGATGTCGACGATCTGTATGAAGATTTAACGGCTCTTAATGGAAACCGGTTTTTGTTTTCTCTCTATGAATTGGGCCTGGAAGAAACCCGACGACGGTATGAAGATTTCCTCGATGAGAAAATGACCGGGTCAAAAAACCGGATGCTGGTCAGCAAGAGCGTTATGGCCGGTCAGATGCCCATTTGGATACAGGAAATAGGGGTGAATACCAAAGAGCTTTTAATAAGTCGGACCGAAGACTGGAAGCCTGAATCTTTGGATGAAGCCCGGATCATTTCCCACTATAAATCGGTAAGGCCGGTATCCGGATGCTAAAAATGATTAAGGGCACCTCTATCAACCCCGTTCATGGTAAAAACCATTTTCTTCGAAAATTTATTCAATAATATGCTACGCCTTACTTCGTTGATCGTCAGTCAGATAGCTACGGCTATCTTTCTTCCTCCAGCCTTGTCTGGCTTGCATCTTATTAAATTTTTACTCATTCAGAGGTAAATAGAGGTGCCTTTAAGTAAAAAAAGCCAACTTTTAATAAAACGGATCGTTACCTTAAGAGTTATTCCAAAAATATTATATGAG
>JBGTCB010000218.1:0-1830 GCA_041748995.1 Saprospiraceae bacterium
AAAAAACGAAAGTAGAACCAGTGAGTGAAGAGGTAATGCAAAAAATCAGTCAACGTGGTTTTTCTGTTCGCCAAATTGCTATGAATAACAACTTTTTGGATGTTAGTTGGAAAAATATCGATTCCCTTTCGGTCAATAGTGAGATTCATGTTTTGGAAGAAGTAGCCAGTCAGGTTGCCTGGCTTGATCTCGGAGCTAGTAACCTTACTGATGAGTCCTTAACTGTCATTGGAAAGTTGCATAACCTTATCAGGTTAAAGCTGGAAGACAACCCGGTCTCGGATGCAGCCATCAGGAATTTGTCCGAATTAAAGCATCTGGAATCTCTTAACTTATATAAATCAAAAATTACAGATATTTGCGCCACTGATCTTGCCCATTTGAAGGGACTGAAGAAATTGTTTATCTGGCAGACAGAATTTGGCGACCAGGGAACCTCACAACTGAAAGCTGCAGTGCCTCAGGTTGAAATCATTGGGGGATATACTTTAAACTCACCAACACCTACTGATTAATGGAGATCTCTAATTAAATTTAAAAAAGGTTTATCGGGTCAGATTTGAAATGAAACTTTACACTTCGAGAAGAAAATTTTTACATAATTCTATTACCTCCGCCACAGCCTGCCTTGCCGCACCACATGCAGCATTTGCTATTATAAATAGAAGTGCTATGGTCGGTGAAATCACTGGACATGGGGGTTTCCGCTACCGGATTGACAAACATTGGGGCATACAGGATCCTGGGAATATCCCTGTAAAAAACTGTCATGAGATGGTCCAGGACCGGATGGGACGGCTGATCATGACAACCAATCATAGTAAAAATAATATCATCATCTACGACAAAAGTGGAGTGGTATTAGAGACCTGGGGTCATGATTATTCGGGAATTCACGGACTAACCCTGGCCAATGAGGCATCTCAGGAATTACTTTTTTTTACCGATACTGAAAGACATCAGATTTTTAAAACTACTCTTGATGGACGTGAATTGATGGTGCTTGACTATCCACGGGAAAGCGGAGTATATAAGAACGCAGAACAATTTCAGCCTACAGAAATTACGGTTGCTCCGAATGGAGATTTTTACGTAGCTGATGGTTATGGGGAAAACTACATTATTCAATATGACGCTGAAGGAAGATATGTAAGGCATTTCGGAGGTCGCGGCAGTGAGGTCCATCAATTTGACTGCTGCCATGGTATTACAATCGATACCCGGTATCCAGGAAAACCCACCTTGTTGATTACCTCCCGTTCAGCCCAGGAGTTTAAGCGATTTACCATGGATGGTAACTACCTTGAGACAATCAAAGTGCCTGGCTGTTGGATTTGTCGTCCGGTCATCAAAGATGATCTTCTCTATTTTGCCGTACTGGGTACGAAGTCCTGGTGGGAATATGATGGACTGATCATCATTCTGGATAAAGAAAATAAAGTAATATCAGCCCCTGGAGGAGCAGAAACAGATTGTATCAATGGAGCTCTATCAGAGATCAAATACGATGGTCGTAGTTTCATGAATCCCCATGATGTGTGCATCGACAGGGATGAAAATCTTTATGTCCCTCAGTGGTTTTCCGGCAATACGTATCCAGTCAAATTGACGCGGGTCTGAGGGCTTCAGATCCTGGACTTTCACGGAACATAGATTATGACTTCCGGGATTCCATGATTATGGCAGCCCAGATAAATTTTATTCCCTGTTGACGGTATTTCTTTTTATTTTCTTCCGTATCGGCTAGTAGAATCATATCAGCAATTTCAAAGATGGTCCTAAACAAAATCCGGAGAAGTACTTTATAATCATATCGGGTAATGAAGCCTT
>JBGTCB010000219.1:0-6618 GCA_041748995.1 Saprospiraceae bacterium
GTTGTGGAGCTCTCAGTTCCGAATTCTTTTCTTCGGGAGGAACAGTTAATCAATTCAACCACAAGATCACAGACCAAGAACAGTGGGACCCCTAAATCCTCTAAAAGGGGACTTTCCTGAGTGCTAAAGAAAACCATACATAAGGAAAGAGCTGTTGGCTTGAGAACCACAAAACCATAACACCAGAATACCAAAATACCATTCAAACACTTCAACCACAATTCCACCCCCTGCCCCCTCAAGGGGGAAATCTGACCAATCAAAGGCCCATTATCCCCTCCGGGTAAGTAACCTGACGGATCCGGGAGCCAAACGGAACCCAGACAAAATCTCCAGACCACCAGATACCCCGAAACCGATCAGCCAGAATTCTGGAGGATCCTGGAGCCAGCTCGAATACCAATCGATCATTGCCTTATTCTACCCAGAGGATTTTTGGTTCATTTCTTCGAGCTTGTCAGCTGATGCGTTGTGGAGCTCCCGGATCCGAATTCTTTTCTCCGGAAGGCACAATTAAACAGTTAAACAATTAAACAATTCAACCCCCTCCGTCACGGCGGCCAGTAAGCCGGCCGGGTGACCGAACTGCCTTCAATGGTCGTACAGCTGCAACAAGCACTAGCATCAAAATTGGATGGAGGTAACCCAGGTAAACCACATAGAGGCAGACGGGAGAACCGGGTACCAAGATCTCCCCGGGTAATAATCACCAGTTTATTGCTCTCGTCAACGGCACTGAAGAGACCCAACACCTGCTCTTCGGGATCGCTTAGCGACCGTAGGTTACTGGTGATCGCTGTCGGTGGGATGTCGAAAATAGTACCCGTATTATGCACCACTTGCTCCACATGACTCCAGTATTTTGCTGCGAATGGCGATAATGATTTTTGCGAAACATAAAATGATGCGGCCAGGCCAAAAGCAAAATCCAGCTCCTGGTGGGCGACCTGCTCGCTGTACGCAGCACCCCCGGTCAGTGTCTTGCCGTCCTGAAGGTAAACCTGATTCCGGTTGATGGGTCGGTTGACATAGCAGGACTTAACCAAATGTAAAGGATGACATTGAATTTCGGACACCAGAAATATGTGTTCAACATCCCATTTTAAAAAGGTATTTGACGCACTCTCAGGGAAGGTGGTATGTACAAACAGATTAAAGAAACTCCTTTCGAGTATCCGGGTTTCTCTTTCGACAATCCGTTCGATGGAAAAAGAAAAGGACAGACTGTCGATTTCCGGTACCGGTAGAATCGTTTCTATGTCAGAAACATATTTCCGGCCTGGAGAGGTTTCAATTTCTATATAGTACGACCCACCGACTTTAACCGGAACTTTTTTTTCTTCAAACCGGTAGTGTCCATTTCCAATGTCTACCGCGGTTTCGCTTTGTCCCTCCTGATCAAATAAAACGGCAGTAGCCCCTTCAACGGGGATAAAAACCTGCCGGCCTACTCTTGAAGTGCGAAAAATCTGTACAAGGTGGGTATCTGAACCGGTACACAACGTACAGTCGAGTACGAGGGTACCGGTCAGACCGTCTGAATTAAATACAATCTCCTCCACGCAGGACAAGAAACAGAAGGTCAATAATATGGTATGCCAGTTTTTCAAAAGGTAAAGTTCCAGTTTAATGAAGGAATTACAGTGCCTAGTATGGATAGTTGATATGCTCTTTGGATATTTTCGCTGTCATGCCGGAAGTAAATGGTGTAAGGGTTACTTCTGCCCAGAAGATTGATAAATGATAAAGTGAATGTACTTCGGATCCCTTTTAATTTCACTTCACTGCGGTCGATCGTATAGCCAAAATCCACCCTTTGAAAGGAGGGAATCCGAAATTCGTTTCGCTCCGAGAAGTGGGTTACGATGACTCCCTGTACGGCATAGTTGGCGATAGGTACTGTGATGGGACGACCTGATTTAAAAGTAAATCCGATAAAAACTTTCTGGATAGGATCCATGGTATACTGAATTTGAAAGTTCAGCTGATGCGGCTGGTCAAAATTGGCCGGATACCACCGGTTTTGATTGATAATCTCTTCCCTGAATTGCCCATTTGTTTTGGCTTCGCTTCGCCCATAGGTATAAGCCAGCGTTCCTCTCCATTTTGCCGTCGTAAATTCAGTTCCGAATTCCAGGCCATAGGCCCTGCCCAGGCCGAGAATTAATTCTGTCTCCAGCTGTTCATTCTGGAGTAATGTAGCGAGGTCTTTAAATTGAGGGAACCGATCGATTTTTTTGTAAAACCCTTCCAGGGAGTAATTCCATTTTTCATTAATTCTTTGGAAATATCCGACGGAATAATTTTGACCGGTCTCCGGTTTGAAATATAAATTAGACAGCTGCCAGATGTCAACCGGGGTGGGATTGGTCGAATTGCTGAGTAAATGAATAAATTGATTGATCCGGTTATAGGAAAATTTTATGGATTTAGCGGTTGCTATTTGAAAGTTGGCAGATATCCTGGGTTCGATGGCCGGATAAGAAATTATTTCTTTGTTTTTTTGCACCGATCGGGTTTCAATAACCGAACCGGGTGACAGAGGTTGGTCCGGATCATAAAAATTAAGATCGGAAGGACCCAATGCCGAATAATTGACAAACCGGAGACCTCCTGAAACTGAAAAGTTGGGGGAAATCTGAATCTCATCGTTAATATAAATTGCCAATTCCAAACCCTGGTCTTTCGGAATAATATCCGGTTGAATATCCGATGATGATTCGAAAGGAGTTAATCGTTCGGGATCCATCTTTAACCAAATAGCTTCAATACCCAAGTTCAAAAAATGTTTTTTATTCTGAAAACTCAGATTGGAATTAATTTTTTCATAAGAAATACCATTCATCAGGTTGAAAGCATTGTCTCCTTCGGGAATGAACTGGCCGCTGTCATAGGTGCCGGCTGAAAAACTGGTAGCTAAAGATAGATTTGAATTTATTAAATAGCGCCATCGTATATTAAACAATTTTGAAGACCACTCGTAGCCAAATTCTTTGGCATACCGGAAATAATCATTGCTCAGATAACCGCTGGCACTAAGGAGATGCTGATTGGATAATTGATGGGATATTTTAATCACAAAATCATTAAAATTAAACCGGCTGTTATTAATATCCGGGTTTCGGAATAATTTTAACAACCAGTTGGAATAAGAACTTCGGGCTCCCAGCAAAACACTTGTTTTAGCAGAAACCGGTCCATCCAGGACAAGCCGGGAGCTGGCCAGACTGACCGCTCCGCTACCTCTCCATTTTACCGCATTTCCTTCTCTCAGATCTACCCGTAACACCGATGAAAGACGACCTCCATATTGGGCAGGAATATTACCCTTGTACAAGGAGACGGACCGGATAGCATCCGGATTGATGATTGAGAAGAAGCCCAGAGCATGGCTGGCATTAAATAGGATACCATCATCCAGTAAAATCAGGTTCTGATCAATGTTGCCACCGCGGACATTAAATCCGGCACTAGCCTCGCTTACAGTGTTGACTCCGGGTAGCCGTTCAATACTCTTGAGCACATCTGCTTCTCCGAGCAAAGACGGAAGTTCCCTGATCTCTTTGGTGCTGATCATTTCAATTCCAATCTGGGTTTCGGCCACTTTGTCCTGTTGAGCGGTGGCTTCAACCAACACCTCACTGAGATTCAGAGCAAAAACTTCCATTTCTAACTGTACAGCAGCGGACTCGTAGCATTGGAGATCCAGCTCCATATCCTGATAGCCTAAATAACTGACCAGATAGTGATGCTGTCCGGGTAAAAATTCGATTTCAAAAGATCCTGTTTCATCTGTTGTGGTCCCAAAGTCGCTGTTTTGATCTTTAACGACAGCTCCGATGACGGGATCCTGGCTATATTTATCCCGAATCGATCCTGAAAAAATGATCTTACCGGGCGGAGGATTAAGGGAGTCTCCAAAATAGAATTCGAGCATCATCGCTTCGGAAGTGATTGGTTTCTTGAAAGTACCATCCTCCCATTTGCCAATTAAATCCTCAATAAATTTTGCGGTAATATAATCCTTATTGGCAATCAGCAGGTGCTCGCGATATTTGATCAAATCCAGATTGCTCCCTTTCAGAAACAGTTGGACTGCCTCAAAAAGAGGTACTTCATCGAATACAAATGACTTTGCAAAAAAGGGCACTTTACCAGGGTCATAGTAGATGATAATATTATACCGGTTTTCCAGAATCTCAAAAAATTCCACAATAGTGATGTTGTGGTAAGTGCCACTGACCCTGGTATTAAGAAGACCCTGAGACCAGGTGAAATGCACCGTAGATAGACATAAGAGAATGATGGAAATCGCGCGGATCAGATTTTGGGTAAAGCCTGTGTTCATACTAGCCGATCAGTACTCCACCGGTAATTAATGGTCGAAATATGGGCATTTGCAATATCTGGACAAATATTTCTGGAACCTGTGGCATGCCTGGAGGTTTTAATTTGGCAGGATTAAGGTATAAAAAAAAATTAGTTGAATGGCTCGGATGTGATAAAACCACGAGACTGTTGGACGAGTTTAGGATTTGAACAGATTCCTAATGGATTATGGCCACGGTTCCGGAGAAGCTTTTTGACTTCTGGTCTGTAAAAAGGAGTTGAGCCGACCAAATATACACTCCCGGGCTTAGCTTCTTTCCCTGGTAGGTTCCATCCCAGCCGATAGTTTCATCCAGGGCTAGATCAATCTGTTGGAACACTAAACTTCCCCAGCGGTCAAAAACATTAAACTCCGTGATTTGTACCGATTTTCCATAGATGTGAAGTACATCATTTACCCCATCATCATTGGGGCTAAATGCGGTTGGAACAAAAATTCTCTTCGCTTCATCGACCGAAATATTGATAGCATCAGTAACCGAACATCCGCGATCATCTTTGATGGTAAGAGAGACTGATGTATTGGCTATAGCGGTAAATTCCGGCTGCGTACAATCATAACAGCTTAAAATAAGATCATCGGAAGTCTTCCATTCCAGGGAAGATATTTTTTTTGCATTGGTGGTAAATCCCAGGGTAGTGTGATCACCGAGATCAAGTTGAAGATCCGGGCCCATCTCCAACTCCAATATTTCAGGACGCATGATTACCTGGAGTGAATCCGAATAAACAAAACAATCTGCTAAAAGGGTGACCGAGTACAATCCATTTTGCAAAACAGGCAGGACCGGTTCGGACGATCCGTCACTCCAGAGAAACTGTCCATCCATGGGCAACGTCAGAAATGTAGTATCACCATTGCAGGAGGATCGAATAAAATCATTCAGTTTAATATCTTCAAAATCAGTCACGGTCAGTTTAGTTGCATCCGCAATCTGGGGGGTGACCGGATCATCCGATTTAGCAAATTGCTGCAGAGATGGGGATAAATTTTTTAACAGGGCCTGGCTGGCGACAACCTGCGGTTCAGGATTGAGAACATCGACGACCAGTTCTATTGTATTTTTACCGAGCAATAAAGTCCAGGCCTCGAGATCTATCGTGTTGCTTCCGATTCCACTATGGATATCCACTAAAAAGATATTGTCCATAATAATGTCCACGATATGAAAATCTGGAGGCAGTTGGTCCAGTAAATTAATTCCCAGCTGACCGATCCCGGCCCGGTTGATGACACTATATTCAATCGTTACCTGATCACATCCGACAATTTTGACAGGATTAATTCTTTTTTGAAATTCGATGGTATAGGGACAGGCACAACCATCAGTGTCACGACCTCCCACCATACTGGCCAGTCTTGAAGATTTACCATTGCCTTTTTCTATTTCATATAAAATACTTTGTTCACCACCATCCCTGCCGGGACTCCCAAGTCCATACATTTGTCCGTTGCGATCGAAAAATAGAGAACCTATTCCCTGACCGATTTTTTCAAATTGACGTACGAGGCTGGTAGAGGTCAAACCGGTCAGATCTGTCACTACAATTTGTCCATTTAATAAATCATAGCCATAGGTTACCCCAACCACCGGGTCGATGGTTAAATCAGACATCGCTACCGGAACATCTGCAATAATGGAAAAGTAGCCGGCATAGTAGTTGGGAGGGCTATTTACCCGGACCATGTAGATCCGATCGTCGATGCCAGTTTTTGGATTTCGGGCTATCACCATTAATCCCCTTCCATCAGGTGTCATTTCACCCGCGTGGTATTCGTAGGTTGTGTCAAGGTTTTCAGGAACTCCCAGAGATTGGATTTTTCCATTTCTTTCTATCCGTAGTAATTCGTAAGTATTAAAATCGAGTCCGTAAATCTTCTGATCTCTCGTATTATATCCCAGACAAGTGACATGGCGTTTTCCAGGATTATCAAAAGGGAGTTCTTCATAGTCAAAAGAATTGTTGAGACCCTTCTTAAACATGCGATAAAATTTACTGCCCGTATCACTGTTCGTCGCCACAAAATAAAACGAACCATCGCACGGGAATTCCTGAGCCGTGACTATTGCAGAAATGAAGGGAGCCAGGCATAACGTGGCAAAAATCAGAAATTCAGTAAATAAGCTTCGCAGTTTCTTCAAAGCAGCGTAGCCCCGGTCATACCACAAAACCCGGAACGTTTTTTTTGTGCTGCTGCCTGCTTTCGCTGCCATTTTTTAAATATAC
>JBGTCB010000220.1:0-2162 GCA_041748995.1 Saprospiraceae bacterium
TTCTTTACGCTAAAATCCTGATTATTCCATCTTTTCTGTCTTGAGCATAGGGCAGTGCGTGTCTGATCAGCTCTTTGGTGAATACAATGAGGGTTTCTACAAAATAATTTTTCAACTCCGCTGAAACCTTCTCATCTGAAGGCCATTTCTGCCTGGCAAAAAATACCTGAATATTTCTCAAGAAAACGCTGGTACTGAGATCATTGTACCGATCATACGAATCTACCTTCTGTTGGATGACGTTCTTCAATACGGCATTACCACCCTCTCCCACAACTACTCGGGGATATTCAAAAGCGAAAAGATCCTTATTTTCCGGTCTGCGTAAGATCCGGATCCAACTCTCCCGCATCACATCCTCAGAGATCTCATGCAGTTGCCTATCCCTTGCAATCATATCCCCCATGCTCAGACTGGCTAGTGTCGTAAGATTTAAAAACCCATTCAGGACATCGACTGCATCATTGTGAAGAGGCAACAGTTCCTGATCCCGGATAAAGAGCAGGTCCTGCTCTATCGACAGCAGAGACCGGAATCCATATGCTACCGATGAATACTGATCAAAATCAAGTTTTCGAATCCTCAAAACCAACGAATCGGCTTTATAGAAGAAATCACCGTCATTTAGCTTGCCTACGGTTGCAATGGAGTCAACCACGGCTACGATATCTTTATCGGTTATTACAGAGCGGTTGTTGGCACGGGCCATAGCCGATGCCCGGGTCCTTACAAAGAGCCCGATCTCTTTCTGTACCTCAATGCGAAGATTCCGGGCGGCATCAGTCAAGGGAGTCCCATACATAAAGTCTTCCAAACGGTTGGCGGTTGCGTAACACTTGGGATCTTTGGTACTTTCCAGGTTTGCAATCTTTTCAATAATGAAATCCACCGTTTCCACCTCTGTATTTTGAGCTATAGCCGGTGAGCAAAGGATCAACCAGAAAAAGAATAAAGACGGAAGCTTCTCAACAATCATAATCACCCTGTTAAAATCCGGATGAAGATAACAAAGTGTCATGAACGGTCGGGATCAAACCGGAATTGTTTGTTGAGCCCGGGCTACAGCTTCCTTCTCCCGACATCCATTTATCTTAAGCCGGCAAAAATGCAAGGCATTGATTCAATAAGGAAATAGTCAGCCTCGGTGATTGAATCTCCTACGTGAGAGCACCTTCCATCATTCTCCTTTTTTGTAAAAAGCGACTTTTATCCAACTAAAAAATCCCTCTCCATTGTGGCGAGGGATTTGTGCAAACTACTACAAACGCTACTTCTGATATGTTCATTCAGGAATTTTATGGTGTGGCAATCATCCTTCGGGTTGCACTGTAATTTTCTGTATCCAATTGATAATAAAGGACTCCGGTCATCTGCAGATCCATAGCCGTCAATTCCACTTCATTATATCCTTTTGGATAACGTCTTTCGACGATCTTTAACAGCCGTCCCTGGATGTCATAAATCTTAAGCCGGGCTATCTCAGCATTGGGAAGGTAAAATCCTATCACCGTATTTGACCGGAAGGGATTGGGCCGGTTTTGATAAAGTTCAAATTTCTCTTCTGACTCAGAAGTTCCAGACAAATCAAGTGGGGAAGTAATATCATTTTCCTGGTGATTTTCTGACGCTGCCCTGGAGGGGTTAGGCTTTACGGCAGTGATAACATCACTGTTTGCCATACTATTTTGCTGACTAACATCGCAGACCAACACAAAAGTATCAACGCAGATAGAACTATTGTTACAGTGATCTAATGGAGTTACCGTCAGCCGGTAGCGGCCTGGTGTCACATTTAAAACATTGATGTGCATTGTGTCCCGGATCTTTCCGGGCAACAAAGTTCCCCCATAAGACCGCAGTGCCGGAGGGTCACTCAGAGTATCAAGGACAAAATCATATCTGGAAGTACCACAAGTATCAAAGGTGAAAAAGGTTACAGGTAAAGGAGCACCACAAGTAATTGACACTGTATCCTGTAATTGATTTCCTATCTCAATACTGCAAACGGGTGGGGTGGTATCCCGTAAAATGATCACCTGAGTAAATGAATCCGTTACGATGGACTCATTGAGCCACCAATCCGGTTCTTCTGTAGTCGAACACCAGTCTGCAAAATACCAGGTGCGTAAAATAAGATAACATTCAACACCGGATTGCATCTC
>JBGTCB010000221.1:0-4651 GCA_041748995.1 Saprospiraceae bacterium
CAATTCATTGCATAGATCGATGATCATCGATCTATGCAATGATTTGAGTATTAGTGCAGCAGATGCTTACGGTTGTGCCTGGGAACTGATCGTAGAAGAAGTGAGTGGACCCATGTTGTTGGTGACCCTATCGGGTGCCAATGGAGGCTGCTTTGATCATGTAACAATTCGTATGACCCGAACCGACGGTCAGGATTGGCCAGCATTGTTTTAGTACATCGTTTAAATATTTGATAAAAACAACGAATTTCAAGTTTTGATGAGTGTGAAGGGGCTTCGTGCCCCTTTGGCTTAAAATGAATAAAAATATGGGGCACGATTATCCGGTGATTATTTCTGTTGCTAAACATATCACTGGGTACATCCGGAATTGGTCGGGATCGCTTTCAATACATCCTGAGTTACAGACACTTTTCATCGCGTGCCTTTTTTCAAATCATTTAATTGCTCAGGATCCTACGGTAGGGCTCATCAAGATGGAAAAGGCGAATTCCGGATATATCTTATTTAATCCTTTAAACCATAATACCACTTATCTGATTAATCGGGACGGTGAACGGGTGCATTCATGGCAAAGTGCGTACGTCCCAGGAATGTCAGCGTATTTATCTGATGATGGATTTTTATTCCGGGCCGGCAGAGTGACAGATGATACGTATATCAATAGTGGAGGAGCCGGGGGTATTATTGAAAAATTTGATTGGGATGGTGACGTCGTCTGGCAATTTCGATATTCGTCGCCCAACGTACGTCAGCATCATGATTTTGAAATTTTACCCAATGGGAACCTGCTCTTGTTGGCATGGGAAAAGAAAACCCGGGAAGAGGCAGTACAAGCAGGAAGAGATCCTTCGGCAATTGGTGCCGGTCAGTTGTGGCCGGATCATCTGATTGAAGTGCAACCGGAAGGGATTCAGGGAGGTAAGATTGTATGGGAATGGCATGTATGGGATCATTTGATCCAGGATTTTGATCCTTCAAAAGATCACTATGGCTTCGTAGAAGATCACCCGGAATTGATTAATCTGAATCACTATCAAAATACGATTGCTGACTGGATTCATGGAAATTCATTGGAATACAACCAGGAACTAGACCAGATCATGTTCAGTAGCCGCGGTTTTAATGAGGTCTGGATCATCGACCATAGCACCACGACTGCTGAAGCTCGAACTGGCCAGGGAGGCCGGTCAGGCCGGGGAGGGGATTTAATCTGGAGGTGGGGAAATCCTTCTGCTTATAATCGTGCAGCCACACAAGATCAAAGGTTATTTGGCCAACACGGTCTTGATTGGGTATGGTCAGAGGGTCAATTGGAAAGTGAAGTTGTTATATTTAATAACGGTAACGGAAGGAGTCCTTCGATTTATTCCACCATTGAGTCACTCTTGTTAAGTCCCGATGAAAAGGGTAATTATCCGGTGGCCACGAACGGGTTATTTTTACCGGAAAATTTTCAGCATACATTTGTACCCCCGGACAGTTTATCGATCTATGCACCCTTATTCTCTAATGCAATCCGGCTTAAGAATGAGCACATGCTCCTTTGTGTCGGACCTAGAGGCACCTTTATTGAGTATGATGAAATGGGTACAGAAATCTGGAAATATATTAATCCGGTCACCGAAACCGGACGAATCCTGAATCAGGGTGAATCCATTGGAAACCATCAGGCATCCATAAATTCAGTCTTTGCCATTGATCATTATGGGGAGGATTTTCCGGGATTTGCCGGTAAGGTCCTGACACCATCCGGACCCATTGAAGGGAATCTCATCACCGCTTCAGCGACACCTGATATATTTATTAACCTGTATCCGAATCCGGTATCAGCCTACCTGTATCTTGAAAGTTCTGAACCGATTCAAAAGCTGAGAATCCTTTCACTCTCCGGTACCACCGTTTATGAACTATCAAATCCCGGTATGCTGATTCATTTAGATGAATTACCACCGGGACTATATGTTTGCTTACTTAATGAATCTATCACTAAAAGAATAACAATCGTACGATGAAAAAATCAACCTGGTTTATTATTTGGATATTCCCTGCACTGGTTTTAGCCCAAAAGGAAAATCTAAAACCCACACTGATTGATAATACCGATCGTACCGGATGGATCTATGTTTCTCCTGCGAACCAACCAGGTATCAGGGGTGACCAATATTTATTCGCAGAGTGGAAATTAGCCAGGGTGGTATTTAAAGATGAAACAGTCAGAGAGGGTTTGATGGTAAACTATAATCTGGAAAATGAACAATTGGAAATTTCGACGACGGAAGGGATAAAGGTGGTCCCGGATGGTTTTATTCTCTCCTGGGAAGTGGATGGGAGGACCTTTGTTTCACTCCATAATTATACAGAGCGATGTATTAATGCGGAAAGGAAATATGCTGAAGTTTTAAGTGGTGCTCATGAGCCGGTTTTGCTCAAAGTTTATGAGTTTTCCCGGAGAAATCCTGCTTACAATGAAAAACTGGGAATTGGAGATAATAATTACCGGATCATTAAGTCAGAGGCATTATTTTTACTCAATAAAGGAAAATGCCAGGAAATCAGCGGTAATGCTCCGAGAAGAGAAAAAATACTTTCAAATTTCCTTAAAAACCAACGTATCCCGAAATTGATCGATCAGCATAACCTAAACATTCGCGATGAGGCTGATTTAATCTTGCTACTGGATCATATGACTCGCAATATGTAGATTTAGGTGCAGCTATTGGATTTGGATAAAACTTCAATGGCCAGCTTGCATGGTATTTTTGGAAATCCCTTTATTATTTGGTTTCTTTGGATTTTTGAAATCCGAAAAAATGCCTCAGAACTTGAATTTTGCTATTGTAGGAACTGGTTCGATTGCCGGTCATTTCATAAAGAGTATTGCGGAAATTGGTGATTGTACGGTGACTGCTTTATGCAGTTCCAATGCATCCCGGGCGAAAACAGCGGAGGAGAAATTCGGCATCATAACCTACTACGACTTACCTGAATTACTGGAGCAGGAAAATGTGGATATTGTGTGCATCTGTACCGCCAGTGGTCACCATTTGGAATCAGCGCGACAGGCAGCTATCGCCGGTAAACACGTGCTTTGTGAAAAACCACTCGAGATCACCACTGCGAGGGTAGATCAAATGATTTCAATCTGCGAGCAAAATAAGGTAAAGCTTGGCTGTATTTTTCAAAACCGCTTTAGCGATGATTTTAACCGGTTGAGAAAGGCCGTGGAAAGTGGTGTGTTGGGAAAATTAGTAGCCTTGAATGCATTAATTCCCTGGTATCGTAGTGACAGTTATTACGGAGATAGTCAGTGGCGGGGCACTTTAAGCGGTGATGGAGGAGGGGCTTTGATAAACCAGGGAATACATACCGTCGATCTTTTTCAATTATTGGGCGGAGATATCCGGGAAGTTTACGGACAAATTCGAACCATGACTCATACTATCGAAGGGGAAGACCTGGCGATGGCCATTGTCACTTTTAGCGAGGGAACCCTGGGTATGATTCAGGCCAGTACCTCCATGTGGCCGGGATATCCGGAGCGGTTGGAGGTTTATGGAGAGAAGGGTAGTGCCATATTGGAAGGTGGACATCTCGCTCATTTTAAAGTACAGGGCCTGGACAACATTGACAGGGAATCAGGCAAAACAGGTGCTTCGGGTTCATCCGATCCGATGGCAATCAGCCATGAGTTGCATCGTAAACAGATCCTGGATTTTGCTACGGCAGTCCGGGAAAGCCGGCTGCCACAGGTAGACGGCTGGGAAGGCCGTAAGTCGGTACAACTCATTGAAGCAATTTATCAATCATCTGCGTTAAATAAGCCGGTAAAACTGAAGTAGTTATAATTACGTGTATAATCCAAATAGAGCCAAAAACACATTAGCTCTGGCAGTTTCTGTTGGATTAGATTTATGTTAACGATTTACCGGAGTATTTGTGATCTTTGAGATTACAAAACCTGGATTGTCGAGATGGCTGGAAATTCATTTATTGTCCTGATCATGTTATTGTTTGCAAATAAATTGTTATACACTCAATCTGATCGCAGGGCCGGAGATCTTAATTCTTCCGTTCCGGTGCAAAAAAAATCGGGAGATAATTTACGGGGTATAATGGATACTGTTTTTTATCCCGTTTTTGGTGACGAATGTGCTCTGGAAGCGATTACGATCGGGATTCAAAATGGTTGGGGACGAATTTCAGGAATGAATTTTTTCGGTGACCGGGAAAAAGCTCAACGATTAGAATTTACCGGCAGTGAAACATTCCTGGTAACAGGTGCTTTGGTTTTTTTTGAAAAAGCTGCTATTGTGGGTGATGGTACCATTAATTGTAAGATCTATACCGTCGATCCCGGGTCGGGCGGTCCGTTAGCCATTAGGGGTTTTAGTAATTCTCTTAAAGTGAGTGATGTCGTTGCACCTGATTCGGTGGCTAGAGCAACCTCTTTTTCATTTGAATCGGGAGTTGAAATTCAGCTTGATAATCCCTTTTTTTTTGTAAGCGTTGACTTTACTAATTTATACGGTAGCCGTGATACCCTCGTCATTCTGCAAACGATTTTAGACTGTGGCGATGGCAACAACACCTGGGAGCTATTTGGAGATGGCATTACCTGGACGCCGATCAGTGGAGCAGACTCCTGGCA
>JBGTCB010000222.1:0-4985 GCA_041748995.1 Saprospiraceae bacterium
TTTTGCTCTTCTGTCAGCTTCTCCAACATTTGCTGCACTAACTGTTTTGTTTCAAATTCATGTCCCGTAATACCTTTATCATGTTGAGGTAAGAGTTCTGTAGTATTTCTCGAGGTTTTTCTTCTTCGAAAGAAATCAATACAAGCACGGTGTACGCTGGTAAATAAATATGCCTTTGCCGCTCCGACATCGACATCCTGATGTCTCTTCCAGAATTTCTCAAAAACTTGTTGTACTACATCTTCTGCTTCCATTCCATCCGACAACAAACTAACGGCGAACCGAAAGAGTCCGTCGGCATGATCTCTGACACATTGATTGTAGTCGTTGGCTGTCATTTGATAGGTTATACGTGGTCGAAGACCAAAAGTTACAGATTAGCCATGATTTTTTTGAGTCCAAAAGGTTCTAATCTGTCGTGACTCACCGGTACTGGAGACCAAATATAACTGGCTCATGAATTCACGTGTATATTTACTTCCTTCGGATCCTTCACACCAGGTCAGATTGCAACTTGCGATGGTAAGCAATTTTGTAGTTGGGGCCTTTCGTTAGTGATCGACCAGCTTCTGCTTTAGAATCATCTTCTGAGCTATATCCTGAAGAATGATCACGGCATGAATGCGGCTATTTTCAATAAAAAACTTATTGGTTAGGAGACCTCCACAAACGACCCCTGCCAGATAAACACCCGGTAAATTTGATTCCAGGGTTTCAGGATCATGAACCGGGGTCTTAAATTCATCATCCTGCGTTTGTATACCAATACGGGAAAGTAGCCCGTAGTCTGGCTGATATCCGGTCATCGCCAGGATAAAATCATTTTCAATAATTTTTTCACCCTCCGGAGTCTGGAGAATAACGTCCTGCGATCGGATTTCTTTGACCGTCGAATTGAAGAATGCTTTAATTGAACCTTCTTTGAGACGGTTTTCAATGTTCGGTTTTATCCAGTATTTTACTCCGTCATAAATACTGTCGTTCCGGATCACCATCGTAACCTCAGCACCCTTCTGGTAGGTTTCGAGTGCTACGTCACAGGCAGAATTTGCCGCACCAACCACCAATACTTTTTGGCCTATGTAAGGGTGGGCTTCATCATAGTAATGCCTTACCTTGGGCAGCTCCTCGCCTGGTACATTCATCGCAACTGATTGCCCGAAGAAGCCGGTAGAGACAATTATAAATCGCGTATGGTACTGGTGTCGGGAAGTTAGAATGTTGTACCCGTTTTTTTCAGGGGCAACAGACAAGACTTCTTCATAGAGATTTACCTGGAGATGCCAACTTTGCCAAACCCGGCGATAATATTCCAGCGCTTCTCTCCGGGTGGGTTTATCGGCATGAGAAATAAACGGCACTTCACCGATTTCCAGCAAATTGCTGGTGGAGAAAAAAGTCATGTTGGTTGGAAAATGATATAAAGAATTGACCAACACCCCTTTCTCCAGGACCAAATACTTCAGATTACATTTTGCAGCCTCAATGGCGCAGGCCAGGCCTATGGGACCGGCACCGATAATAATCAGGTCGAATTCTTCTGTTGTTTTCAAGTTTGAGTTTTCGGTCATTCTGCATTGAAATACAAGTATCCTGTCAATTTAATTTAACCAGGTTATTTTGCCTTACGACTTCAGTCTGCAAACATACAAATTTTAAAATCCGGTGATTTGTTGATGGGATAGAGGTAATTTCCTTCGATTCTCACAAAATACTCTGATTCCATTCTGGCAAAATGCTATTTTCGATTAACTGCAAATGAAATTACATCATGAAAAAATGGATCTTCTTAATTACCCTCATGAGCTTTTCCCTTGAGATGATCGCTCAAAATCCATTGAAGGATAAGCGTGACCAGAAGCTTTCAGAAGTTATTGAAAAGGATAGGGATTACTACCAAAAATTGGCCATGCAGATCTGGGGGTTCGCTGAGGTAGGATATCAGGAATTCAAAAGTTCGGAGATTTTGCAACAGGCTTTATTAGAAGAGGGATTTAAGGTGGAGAGGGGTGTTGCAGAGATGCCTACCGCATTTGTCGCAACTTATGGATCAGGTAAACCGGTTATAGCGATTCTGGGGGAGTTTGATGCTCTACCCGGAGTATCTCAAGACTCTGTTCCTGAGCGAAAGATACTTGAAGAAAGAGGTGCAGGGCATGCCTGTGGTCATCATCTGTTTGGTGTGGGCTCCAGTGCTGCCGCAATTGCTGTAAAAAACTGGATGCAACAGGAGGGCATCGGAGGAACGATCAGACTATATGGGACTCCCGCAGAAGAAGGTGGTGGTGGGAAGGTCTATATGGTAAAAGCTGGCCTTTTTACGGATGTAGATGTGGTCTTGCACTGGCATCCATCGTCAGAAAACAGTGCCGATGCCGCATCATCATTAGCCAATAAGTCGGCTAAATTCAGGTTTTATGGAAAAGCGGCTCATGCAGCCGGAGCTCCCGAAAGAGGTCGCTCGGCATTGGATGGGGTGGAATCCATGAATTATATGGTCAATATGATGCGTGAACATATTTCCACAAAAGCCCGGATACATTACGTAATCACCCGGGGTGGAGAAGCACCTAATGTAGTTCCGGAATTTGCTGAAGTATTTTACTACTGCCGGCATCCAAACCAGGATGAAGTAAAGAAAAACTTCGAGTGGCTGGTGCAAGCGGCGGAAGGGGCAGCTTTGGGAACTCAGACCCGAATGGATTATGAAGTGATTCATGGACTATATAATGTCTTACCTAATGAAGCACTATCCCGTACGATGCATAGAAATCTGCTTAAAGTAGGTGGTGTTTATTACGATGAGAAAGAGATGACCTTTGCGAAAAAGCTTTCCGAAAGCTTTGGAGACATTCCTTTTAATCTGGAATCAGCCAAAGCCGTCAAGCCTTTTAATGTATGGGAAGAAGGCACCGGTGGTTCGACAGATGTTGGAGATGTCAGTTGGGTAGTACCGACTGCCGGAATGCGGGCAGCTACCTGGGCCCCTGGTACCCCCGGCCATAGTTGGCAGGCAGTAGCATGTGGTGGAACAAGCATAGGAACAAAGGGAATGATCGTAGCGGCTAAAACCCTTGCAATGCCTGCTGCAGATCTCTTTACTGATCAATCACTCATATCCAGGTCATGGACAGAATTAAACCAAAGACGCGGCGATCAATTTAAATATAAAAGTTTGGTCGGTGAACGAAAGCCCCCTCTGGATTACCGTAATTAAAAACATATCATTCTATCGGTAACTATGGGAGATCATTAGAGAGTTTACCCTCCGATGATGCATTACTCTTTTATGAACAGAAATGATTCTGTTTTATTTATTTTCTCAAATGTGATGGTTAAAATGTAAGGACCATATCGAAGGGAATTAAGGTCAAGCTCCACGAAAATCTCCTCCCTGCTCTTGAAATTCTTTGTTGAAGTATACTGCCGGCCTAAAAGGTCACTGATATCAAAAAATACCTGACCGCTTAATTGCTTGTCCCGCAAAAACACCCGCAGGTATTCCGAGGCAGGATTAGGAAAAATCGTAATATCTGCATAACCTGAATTATCAATAGTGAGGTTCAGAACATAAATATTATTGCGTTTATCCCTCTCCAGTATGGTCCCGTCAGGATCCAGGAGAATGGTCAGCATATATTGTCCGGTACTGATGGCCAGAGGAATGGGAATCTCAAAATACTGTATGAACTGCCCGATTTCTCCATCGAACACTACCGTGTCTCTGTAGATCGTAAAAGGTATAGGGTTCGCGGGAGAATCAAGGATGAATACCACCACTACCTTCTGGTCCGGTGCATTGCCATTCTTTTCAAATATGGCCTCCAGGTCCAGTGTCTGGCCGCTACCGATCGTCAGATTTTGTTGATCTGAATAAATAGCATAGTCGGGATAATGGTCACAAGATGTTAGCAAATAAGATAGCTCTGATTCATGCCAGAAATTCATGGACATGCTTTGCTCCTTAGTGAATCTACGCTGACATGCAGCAGGAGCATACGACATAATATTGGAAGGATCTGGTCTGTAGACATCGCCTGCAGGGTCGGTAAACAAGGCCTGGTAGGTGCATCCATTAAGTCCGGTGATGGACAGATTGGGATCAGCCGGTGTATCGCAGATCCGATCTCCGGCAGACTCACAATTGGATCCATCAACCAGTTCACGACCTAATGCTGTTTCGTGAGTATGTAACAACCCAAAGAAATGTCCTATCTCATGAGCCAGAGTGGCTCCGTTGGTACTGCAACCTTTCTGCATAATGATAAACCGGCTTTCCGGGGTACTGTTAAATGGAAAAGTGGAGATGCCACAGGCAAAGTCGTTTAGTTCATGATTACCGATCTCATCCAGATAAAAAATATTGATGGTATTGGGCACATGATACGTACGATTAAGCAAATCTGCGGCTTCGTTGTAGGTATATATGCTCTTCCCTCCAATAATGGCGCGAGGTGAACCGCAAAAAAAGAATTCGATACCGGAAGTAGTAAAGAAGGAATTGACGGCATCCAGTTCATTGTAAAGTTGATTGACATCTATATTGGAAGCACCGGCTACCTCCTGAACAATGTGGATGGTAATGCCAATGGACACCTTCTGTAAATTGCGTTGATGGGCCCAGCGATTCCTGAATTCCTGCCAGGAAACCTGGTCGATTTCAGGGACTTCCTCAAGGGTCGTGCCACAAACCTGGGCCTCTATGTTGGACGTTAAGTTAAATAACAAAACATAACCAAGAATGATGATCCGGGTAACAAGAGAAGTAGATAACTTTTTTAATTCCATTCGCAGGGTAAAGTTTAGGAGAATTTCTATCAGTCGCAACTCTTTAAGAAGTATTTAACCCGGATCCTTAATACAAAAGTGGTTGTAGTTATAATAATCTAACTTAGAAGTGCTGAGGAAGAAGCCTAGGTATAAACTGGTGTGGCAGAACCCTTCCCGGATTCAGGCTGTATTGTGTAGATCCTTTGAAAAAAGGG
>JBGTCB010000223.1:0-2239 GCA_041748995.1 Saprospiraceae bacterium
TGGTAAATATTTCTTAATGCCGGGCAAAATTCGCATCTGGTAAAAGGTGAAAATTCAGCAGAAAATGAAATAGCCAAAATCATGATAGCAAGGTACTATGGTATTCAAAATCAGACTGTAGTTATTGTTCCAAATACTTTATATTTTGTTCCAAATCCATAAAAATGAATATTTTACCTATTTATTTGGCTGGGAAGAAAAAATGTCAGAAAAAGTTGAATCCTCAAACTAGTGTTTAATATTCTGTATAATTATAACATTCAAGCACCTTTCCAGGTATCCCTGAAAAGGTGCTTATTTTTAAAGCAATAAATTGAAATTCTTATGCTTTACAGGTTTTTTTTAAAAACTTAATTTTCCGAGATGCGGTAAATAACGTTCTTTCCTCCACCCGAAACATAAATATCGCCTGATTGGCCAATGGCTACGCCATCAAATAGGTATGTAGGAGGTAAGAAGCCATCTTGTCCAACAGCAGGCCCACTCAGCCTAAGACCAGCTGCAACTATACTCACCGCTCCTGTCGCCAGGTCTATACGCGATAACTGTGAAGCACCGGTTTCAACAACTAGCAGGCTACCGTTGCTATCCCAGGCCAATCCTTCCGGATTCATTAGTCCCGAAGCTATAGGTACTGCCGGCATTGGAGTGTTGCCATCAAACCCTATCTGCCAAACAATACCTGTACCCCAGTCTGCTACCCATAAGGTTTCCCCGTCAGTTGCCAGACCACTTGGTGCAAATACATTGGCGTTGTCTATTGGCAAGATCATCGATTGGTCACTTGCCCGTACCACGCCGCCAAGTCCGAGATCAGACACTGCAATGTCATTTTTAAACCTGATGGCATCTATTGGAATCCCCATTGGATAGGTTTCTATGACCTGATCAGATTGTGGATTCCAGATCTGAACCACTGCACCGAAATAGGAAGACACGACCAGATTCTCCCCGTCTGCAGAAAGCGTAAAAGGAGTGGTGAGATTTCCTGCACCACCGAGCAAGTCACCTTTATAAACATTTTCCTCACTGCCGTTGAGGCCATTAAATTCGTATAATCGGAACAAGTCGGCTACGTACAATACGTCTTGATTATTTGCCCCCGGTAAAACTGCCATGCCCATAGGTGCAATCATTCCTCCACTACTGATAGTGCGAGGCTGACCACTGGGCAGAATTTCTACTATCGATCCAAAGTCGGCATTAGAGACATACAAGTTGCCTTCGGAGTCAAAGGCCAGGTTGTCAAGACCAGGTTGAATTGTGGCAAAGAGTGTTTTTTCTCCGGTAGAAGTGTTTACTGTAAATACCTCACCTGATTGATCCAATACATGCAGGACTCCTTGGGAATTGAACTTTGCAGCAACGGGAACTGTGAAGCCCCCGGCTAAGAATTCTGCGGTACCATCACCAAAAGGATCTGTGGAAGTCGGGGTTCCTGGTCCTCCGACATTTACCCTGATCACTGCACCTCCTGCAAATAAAGGTTCGTACAATTTGCCATCTGGACCGAAGTCGAATGCATTCAAAAAGCCGAGTGGAAATGGATTTGCCGGAGTGGAAGCAATGATTTGCCTCGGTGGGGCAATAAGGTTAGGGTCCAGTTCATATAATCCATCCCCCGTAAAACAGAGTCCTACAAAAAGCCGTCCATCGTCAGAGAAAGTAATCGGGTTGGTACCAAGAGCCACAAACTGCTTCGTTATCAACCCATCCGGCGTCATACGGCCAACCTCTCCAATATTTATATCGGTCCAATAAAGCGAACCGTCTGGTCCAAATGCCAAATCATCGGGAGAGATTACTCCATCCGCCGGGCCGAGTTTCCTTACGATATTACCGTTTTGCTTGTTCATTACGATTATTTCCTGACCGCCAAAACTGGCAATATAAAGATTGCCATCCGGCCCGAAGTTCATACCATTGGCACTTTTTATGAGAGCTCCATTATAAATCTCCTCTACAAGGACAGTAGTATTTTGAGGAGTTGGATCATCTGATTCTTGGCATGCTGACATCGCAAGCAGCAAGGCTATTGATATCAAAATAAAATTTAGTTTACGTTTCATAATTATATGGTTTTAATGGTTAATAATTTCGAAAAACACTTTTCATAGTTACTTATCATTTTGGTTGTAAAAGAGACCTTCTTCCTCATTCTGTTGGTAACTATTTCTTAACCCCAGACAAAATTCGCATCTGGTAAAAGGTTAAAATTCAGTACAAAAAGAAAGAGCCT
>JBGTCB010000224.1:0-8726 GCA_041748995.1 Saprospiraceae bacterium
CTCATGCAATTGCACGTAGATTACGCGGACGGATCATCTGAAATTTTCAATACAGACAAAACCTGGAAAGCACACCCTTCGCCGGTAATTGAAAATAGCATTTATGACGGTGAAACCTATGACGCCCGTTTGGAAATTGAAGGCTGGAATTTACCCGGACTTTCTGATTCGGACTGGATACCGGTAGAAGAGTTAGATGAGGGTAAAGACAAATTGCAATCTGAACAACTTGAGCCAATTAAAATAACCAGAGAAATCAAGCCTGTTTCAGTTAAAGAAATAGAACCAGGGAAATTTATTTTTGATATGGGTCAGAATATGGCAGGTTGGGTAAAACTAAAAGTAAAAGGCCCTAAGGGAACTGAAATAACTTTAAGATTTGCGGAGATTCTGAAGGAGGATGGCAGGCTTAAAACCGAACCTTTACGAACTGCAAAAGCAACAGACAGATATATACTTAAGGGTGCTGGACTGGAAGAATGGGAGCCTGCCTTTACCTATCATGGTTTTCAATTTGTAGAGGTAACGGGTTATCCCGAAACTCCCACGGTAGAAAGTATTACCGGCATGGTTTTACATACAGATGCACCGGTAGTGGGAAAAATAGAGACATCCCATAAAATGATTAATAGACTAATTCAAAACATTTTCTGGAGTCAAATTGGTAATATGCACAGTGTTGTGACAGATTGCCCGCAAAGAGACGAGCGCATGGGATGGACTGGCGATGCACAAATCTTTGCTGCAACATCTTTCTACAATATGGACATGTCACTCATGTTTAGGAAGTATATGAGAGATATTCGGGACAGTCAAATGGCTAGTGGTGAAGTTACCAATTTTGCTCCGGATGCATTTTCTCCATATGGAGCAGGTCCCGGATGGGCTGATGCGATGGTAATAGTTCCCTGGAAAACCTTCTTGTTTAATGGAGATACTACCATAATTTCAGAAAACTTCGAAAGTATGATTGCCTGGCACACTACTTTGGAAGTAAAAAGTGAAAACAATCTTTTAGAATGGGGCGGATTTGGAGATTGGGTATCTGTAGAGAAAACACCCAATGAACCCATGGGATCAGCTTACTATTTTTACAGCACCAAGCTATTAGCCCGGATGGCCGCGGTCATCGGAAAAAAGGAAGAAGCTATGAGGTTGAATACACTTTCAGAAAAAATACTAGTAGCATTTAACGAAAAGCACCTCAAGGAGAATAAGCAATATTGGGCGGGTACACAAACAGCCTATCTTTTACCTTTGTCATTTGGAATTACATCTGTTGAAGATACTCCTAAAGTCGTTGATAATTTAGTCGATAATATTTATGCAAGAGATGTACATGTTGCAACGGGTTTTCTCGGGACTCAATACATTTTACCTGTTTTAAGCAACAACAATCAACATGAATTGGCTTATAAACTTTTAACCAGGAGAACTTATCCATCGTGGGGCTACATGATAGAACAAGGGGCCACGACTATCTGGGAGCTATGGAACAGCGACAAGCAGGGAGCGGACATGAATTCACGTAACCATTACGCATATGGAACGGTTGGAGAATGGATTTATGGCTATCTGGGCGGAATAAGAGTAAACGAAAATAATCCCGGTTTTAAAATGTTTGAAATAGCTCCCCGTCCTGCAGGTGATCTGCAATGGGTTAAAACCTCCTACAATTCACCATATGGAATGATTGTTTCCAATTGGAGAAAGAAAGACAATCAGCTTATTGTAGAGATAGAAGTCCCGGCCAACACTTCAGCCACCTTGACCATACCTTCATTAAACATTAATAATCTAAAGGAGGGTAATGAACCCGTTAATGGAAAAGCCTATTTCAAAAATATTGTTTTCAGTAATGGCCTGGTACAACTTGAAGTTAAAGCGGGGAAATATTCATTTACATCAACCGTCTACTAAGCAATCTTAGATCCCTGTCTTCGTACATCATGGGGTGGAATACGGAGACAATCCTATAGTGCTTCGATTAATGCAGGAAACCAGCAAAAATAAATTGGAATGGCCGCAAAAAAGAATAATAATATTCCGTCTGACAGGTTTGCGCTTTATGAAAAGCTTGTTTCAAGCATTCCTACAATTGAATTGAGAGGAGCAACTATGCCATATACTTCATGCAATGGTCATATGTTTTCTTTTTTAGACAAAGAGGGTAATCTCGGACTAAGGCTACCGGAAAGTGAACGAAATGAGTTTATTCATGAACATAAGACGAAATTATGTGAGGCATATGGGACAATATTAAAAGAGTATGTATTGGTTCCGGAAAGCCTGTTTAAAGTACAGATAAAATAGAAGTATATTTTGCAATAAGTTTTGCTTATGTAAGTAGCCTGAAACCTAAACCGACAAAAAAATAATATTATATACCTTATCAATTGAAAGAATTCATATTTTATTTCTCATTTACTCCTCCGAAATAAAGATCAATTTCTTATTAAACATAAGCTTCGAAATAAAACGAGAATCGACACGGGTTTCCGTAAGTAGATTATTTAAGAGACAGGGCAGACCCTATTAGGCAACTGTTTTACATTAAGTTGATCTAAACTTAATGTTTTAATATCTCCAAAAGCAATAGGGAGTCTGCAATTCTGTCCTATTATAGCGGCTTAAAACCAATCAGAACATGAATGAATCTTTACATCAGATTTTGAAAATCGCTGCAATATTTACCTTTTTAATACCGGCTGTCTTCGGACAGGAGACAGACTTGGACCTGACGAAATTATCGACCTATTACACGGGTGTTTTTGATGAATCAGCTGCAGAAATCATTAGCTATGATGCAGAGAGCCAACGGCTATTTTTTACGAATGCTAATTCAAATAGTCTTACGATCCTTGATATCACTAATCCAGCTCAACCAACCTTGGTGAGAGAAGTTAGCATGACCCCATACGGTGGAGGGATAAATAGCGTTGCCGTTTATGACGGATTAATCGCAGCGGCCGTTGAAAATGATCCTAAGACTGATAATGGACGAGTGGTGCTCATGGATTCATCGGGATTTGTACTGAACACCATCGAAGTTGGTGTCTTGCCAGATATGATCGTGTTTTCACCTGACGGCAAAACTTTATTAACTGCTAACGAAGGAGAACCCAATGACGACTACTCGATAGATCCGGAGGGTTCTGTGTCCATCATTGATTTATCAGGTGGATTTAGTAATCCAGTGCATACTCTCATTACGTTTGAGTCTTTCAATGATAAAAAAAGCAATCTTCTTAACCGGGGCATCCGGTTATTTGGACCCAATGCATCTGTCGCTCAGGACCTTGAACCGGAATACATAGCAGTAACCGAAGACGGCACCACTGCCTATGTCTCTTTACAGGAAAATAACGGTCTTGCCGTGATCGATCTGACCCTTAATGCTTTGGTCGACATCCTTCCTTTAGGTTACAAAGATCACAATGCAGGAACACCAGTTTTGAATTCGTTTATTCTCAATGAATTGATTAATATGCCAGATTTGGGAAGCCCGGTGTACGGAGGTGGTCAACCTGCTGTCACATTGGGAGGATTTTCAGGTCTATATTTTGATGCGGGAGAGTCTACCGCCAATGAACATGTGTTTTATACCGTTCCAGATCGCGGTCCTAACGACGAGGCCGTACCAGGGAACTCAGTTGTGCCTGATACTCAAAACCTTCGGCCCTATAAACTACCTGGTTTTCAAGCCCAAATAACCAGAATTTCTTTTTCGGTGGCTTCATCTACCCTTAGCATCGATCAAACATTGTTAACTGGCAAAGATGGAACCACTCCAATCTCTGGAAAAGGAAATATACCCGGCTTCGATGAAATACCAGTAACTTATACCGATATAAATACGGAATTCTCCAATACCAATTTCACTGGCACAGACGGTATTCAATATCATGCTTTAGAGTTTGATCCATACGGTGGAGATTTTGAGGGCATCGTACGAGATGCAACAGGAAATTTTTGGTTGTGTGATGAGAATCGACCGAGCATCTATCAATTTAATGCAAACGGAGTATTGCTTGAGCGATATGTTCCGATTGGTAGTTCAATGTTAGGAACAACACCGCAAGTCCCAGGTTATTATGGAGCCGAAACATTACCTGAGGTCTATAGCAAGCGAAGAGCAAACCGGGGCTTTGAAGCCATCGCCTACGATGCCAACAAGCATATAATTTACGCATTCATTCAATCACCAATTGAAACGCCTGACGCATCAGTTAGAAACAAAACAGACCTTATCCGGATTTTAGCAGTAGATGCCGGTAATGGTATGCCCGTGGGTGAATATGCATACTTACTGGAAAACAATGCTGACCGGGCATTTGATATAAGTCGGGTAGACAAAATAGGTGATGCCGTATATTTAGAAAATGGGGTATTCCTGGTGCTTGAGCGAGACTCCAGCATACCCGGCCAGGATCAGGGTAAAAAGTATATTTTTAAAATTGATTTAAAAGGCGCCACCAACATTCTGGGACATGAGAAATCCGTTAGTCTGGAATCCTATACCAGTGATGAACTTTCGGAATTGGGAATTAATTTTGTACACAAAACCAAGGTATTGAATCTGCCGACCCTTGGCTACGAGTCAAGTGATAAAGTGGAAGGAATAGCCATATTACCAGGAGGTACTATTGCAATCCTGAATGATAATGATTTTGGTCTTGCCGGTGCAGGAATATCAGATAATACCGTTTTAGGATTAATTCGCTTTAATAGTAATTACGGTCTTGATGCAAGCAACCGAAGCGAAGACATTGAAATTAAAAATTGGCAGGTATTAGGAATGTATCTACCGGATGCCATTGATGCCAAAAGCATCAATGGAGAAACCTATATTTTCACTGCGAATGAAGGTGACTCTCGTGATTATGATGAATTTTCGGAAGAAGAAAGAATAGGAGATCTGATTTTAGATCCAGACGTGTATCCGGATGCCGTAGAACTACAATTGGATGAAAATCTTGGACGTCTCCTAAGTACCACTTCTATGGGTGATTATGATCAGGATGGAGACGTTGATCAACTATTCTCTTTCGGAGCACGATCTTTTTCAATCTGGGATGCCTATGGTAATTTGGTGTGGGATAGTGGCGATGATTTTGAACAGCGGTTGGCTATCCTGGATCCAGATAATTTTAATAGCACCAATTCGGACAACAATTCCAGGAAAAGTCGTAGTGATGATAAAGGCCCGGAACCAGAGGCAATCAAAGTCATTGAATATAACAATGAAATATATGCGCTCATTGGTTTGGAGCGTCAGGGAGGTATTATGGTGTATAACGTCTCTGATCCAAAAGAACCCTTTTATGTCAATTATGTCAACAACCGGGATTTCACTGTCGAAGATCCAATGAGTATAGCCATAGGAGATTTGGGTGTGGAAGCTATTATTTATATACCATCAAGTGATAGCCCTTCAGGTGTACCATTGGTCGTAACTGCCAACGAAGTTAGTGGAACTGTGACTATTTTTAATGTTGGGAATGTCGCAACATCGACTAATGATTTTCTAGATCTCTCCACCTTAAAAATAACAGCTGGTCCTAATCCCTTTCAGGATCAGTTTGAGATTAGTTACCAATTGGCTGGCATGAGTAATCTGTATCTTAACCTCCATGATTTTAGTGGTAAAGTAATCAGAAAGATTCATGCTGGACAACTTCCTGCCGGTGCCAATTCGCATGTAGTATCAACAAAGGATTTACCTGGTGGCTCTTATTTAATAACTGTGGTAAAAGATGGTAAAATTGCCGCCATACCAGTAGTGAAGGCACATTAACCATTACAAGAAAACTGATTCACAAAACAGACCACCCTGTCAACTCTCTTAAGTGGAGAAACAGGGTGGTCTTTTTGATTATAACTCTATCTAAATTACCAAGGAGGCCGTTGAAATACTCAACTTGTCCTAATTTTGCTCCATGTGAATTATCCACTATATACTTGATCACACCCTCGAACCTGAGAATATTTCCATTAAATTGAGGACTAAATCAATATTTATGTCCTTCAGATACTATCTAGGTTTCGGGGTATTTTGTATCATTTGCCTTTCCTGTTTTTCAAGCATAAGGGACCATTCTCCTGCAAAACCAAATATTCTCATTATCCTGGCCGATGATATGGGCTATGGGGATTTAAGTAGCCAGGGTAATCCATACCTGAGTACGCCTAATCTTGATTTTCTGGCTAGCCATTCTGTCAACTTTAAACACTTTTATGTCTCCCCCGTGTGTGCCCCGACACGTGCCAGCTTGTTGACCGGATTGTATCATCAAAAAGCACAAGTTCAGAGTGTGACAAATGGCTACGAGACTATCGATCCGACTGTTGAAACCCTGGCAAATTTTTTAAGATCGAAGAACTATAGCACCGCTATTTTTGGTAAATGGCATCTGGGAGAATACTTTCCGAGCCATCCCAATACTATGGGATTTGACGAATTCATTGGATTCCGGTCAGGACATACAGAGGATTATTATGATCCTGTTTTGGAGAAAAACGGAGAAACTATCGCAACAGAAGGCTACATCACAGACGTGCTGACAGATGAATCTATCCGGTTTATGACAGAGCAAGACAGTCCTTTCTTATGCTACCTGGCTTATAATGCACCCCACACACCTTTACCAATTGACAGCTCCTATTTCACCTCCTTTCTGGAGAAGGGGTTGGATGAACGGACTGCCAGAGTGTATGGGATGATCACAAACATGGATGAGAATATCGGCCGGATCATGGAGAAGCTGGAAGAACACGGGTTACTGGATGAAACGGTTATACTTTTTATGAGTGATAACGGGCCAATAAGCGGATGGCAGGTTCCGCAGGAAGAAATGCGATACAATGGAGGGCTGCGAGATCAGAAATTCACCGTTTATGAAGGGGGAATAAGGACAGCTTGTTTCTGGTCTTGGAGCGATCATTGGAAAAGTGTTGAAACAGAGTCAGTTGGAGCGCATATAGATGTTTTTCCAACAATTTGTGATCTGTTGGGAATGGAGCCAGAAGTGGATTTTGACGGAATCAGCTTATTGCCCATATTGTCCGGAGAGGATAAGGTAATATCTCGTACTTTCTTTCAGAAGTATGACCTCAATTCTCTTGGTTCAAATGAACATTTTCCGGGGGGTATGATTAGACGAGGAGACTGGAAAATGGTCAACGGAGTGGAGATATATAATCTGCAGGCTGATCCCGGTGAAAGTCAAAACCTTGCGGATGAATTTCCTGATACGCTGGATATCCTCACTGATGCTTATCTAGCATGGTGGAATTCTGTCATTGCTACTACCAGCCTTGAAAAGGAGGTGATTCAAATCGGGCATGAGAAAGAGAATCCCGTATTCCTTCAACCCCACCATGGTATGGCTTCAGAAGAAATCCGATTCGAAGGCAAAAGGGGTTTGCTAGGGGAAAGGATCGGATTTCATCCTTCGGGAGTTGATCATGACTGGCTTACCGGTTGGTCTTCGGATAGAGCCTCCGTGACCTGGAACGTAAACTGTCTGGTAGAGGGAGAATATCATATAGGCATTGAATACAAGACCGTTCCTGATTTTGCACAACCTACTGATTTTGTCATGTCTTTGGATGGTCAGGAACACAATCCACATCTTTCTATCGTTTCAGAAACGGATCAATGGAACGAACAATACGGACCTTCCTTTCAGCTCACCAAAGGGATTCATCAGTTGAATATCAGGATGGCTTCTTCTACAAATAAGTCTGAACAAATAAAGATTAAATCACTGATAGTTAAGAAGAAATAGCTATCCATATGTACAAAAGCAAAGAAATACGATGGTTTATGAATGATATCGACGTGGCCATCATAGATTGGTTTGCCGGCCATGGGCAAATTTTTGAAGAAACAGTATCCCGAACAGATTATTATCTGCCATTAGATAAAGAGGATATTTCTGTAAAACTCAGAGAAGGAAATATTGATATTAAGCATAGATTAGGTAAACCCCGGGAAGGCAAACTGACACCTGGCTGCATGGGCTTTTTTGAAAACTGGATAAAATGGAGTTTTAATGCTGATAAAGCAGATAAGCTCTCACAAGAGATTGTTTTACAAAATCCTTACAACTGGATCAAGACACTAAAGACCAGAATTGGTGTGAAGGTCACTGAGGATAAAAGTGGAAATTTGCAGATAGTGCCCATCAAGACTTTTGTTGATTTTGGTTGCCAGATAGAATATACCTTACTTAAAATACAAGATAAGACTGTTTACACCTTTGCCTTGGAATGGTTTGGAGAAAAGGATCTCCTGTTGCCGGAAGAACTTACAAAAGAAATTTTAGACAATAGCCAGTTCAGTGTAGAAGATTCGATGGGGTATGGTGAATTTTTAAAACCTTGACCTTTTGTAATAATTGATGCCATTTACTTCTCGTTCCGAAATTTCATCTAACCTTCATAAATATTCTCCAAACCGCTCGACAATAAGTAAATAATAATTGACCTTTAGACCTGTGAAATGCTCTTAGTTCATCCGAACTCTGAAGAAAGATGGGGGTATGCTGTCTCACAAACAGGTTCGCATATCAAGATAAAGCACCCAACCAAAAAGGGATTGCTAATCGTACCAAATCATGGTATCAGTGAAGTTGGTAAGGGATTGGAAATGAGGCTTAGAAAATTGGCGGGTTTAAATTAGAAGTAATTATGAAATTTAGATTTATGGTTGAGCGTACGAG
>JBGTCB010000225.1:0-5205 GCA_041748995.1 Saprospiraceae bacterium
TAATTCCCTGAACTAATTCAAACCGGGCAAAACGACCTCCTTCTTCGGTGATATCATCACCAGGCAAATGATACAGGATGTGGAGCATCGCTCCCGATCCTCCATGATACCAGTAGTAATCAGTCATTTTTGCATATGCATTCATAAGAGCAAGAAAATATTCACCCTCTGAAGTAAAATAGGTTTCCTCTGTCAATCCCAATGGTGGTGTATCTAACCGGGATTTGTCCAGGCAACTCGTAACACTGATCATGATTAGAATGATTACTAGCGGAATATTTTTTAAATAGTTATTTTTCATGTCTTTAATACTTTACCGTTTTAGAAATTAACATTGGCTCCGAGGAAATAACTACGGGGTAACGGATAGTTGTCGTTAATAGGATCAAGCCCGGACCATCTGGTCATATAGATATTATTTTGACCACCGACAAATACACGAAAACGTGAAAATGATTTCGTTTTTTCCAACAGTGACTTTGGCAGTGAGTAGCCCACCTGCCAGGTATTTAAGCGAAAAAAAGCAGCACTTTCTACCCAAAAATCAGAGATGCGGTTATTACCTGCTGGATCGCCTATCACCGCTCGTGGCATAGTCGTCGAAGGATTGGAGGGGGTCCATCGATCCAGGACAGCGACTGAGCGATTGGTTCCGGCTCCGGTCAGGTTTTCTATGGTCCTTCTGGCACTGGCTACCTTATCTATGTCACCTTCACCATAAAAATTAATGCTGAGGTCCAGACCTTTCCAGTTAGCTCCCAAATTGATACCGTACGTATATCCTGGTATGGTTTTCCCAATTTCCGTCTGGTCAAAACTATTTATTGTTCCATCCGGAGTGGTTGAATAGAACGGTTCCGTTTCGGTGGGATCACCATAGACATCTAAAAAATACATGTCTCCCGGAGCAACGAAACTCACATCTCCTACATTGACATCGGGATTCTCTGCAAAATAGGCATCGATTTCTGACTGGCTCTGAAAAATACCTCCCCACCTGTATCCCCAAATATGACCGATCGACCTGCCTTCTTCCAGTCGTCCGAAACCACCACCCACATCCTGATTGAAAGAAAAAGTGGTTAGGGGCTGATTGTTATACAATTCCAGTACTTTGTTCTGTAAAAAAGAAATATTTCCCGAAACATTGTATTGAAAGTCACCACTTCGACCCGTATAACCCAGAAGGAGATCAACACCCCGGTTTTGTACAGACCCGATATTAAATGCAGGATCGTTCACCCCTACGGTCAGAGGGAGATTGACAAATTGTAAAATATCCTTGGTTGTCCGGTCATAAATTTCCACTGTTGCATTGACCTTGCTTTTAAATAATAAAGCATCAAATCCCACATAAGTGGTAGTGACTGTTTCCCAGGTCAGGTCACGATTGGGTAGATCATTAAGTGCCACAGCTACATTGTAATTACCAGTGGCATTACCATCACCGGATCCCAGACCATACGATCCCTGTTCATTAACTCCTGATAAATATGCATAGGCACCCACTACCGCTTCATCATTACCCGACTGCCCCCAACCACCTCTGATCTTTAAGTCATCAATGAATTCGAGGTCCGACATAAAAGGTTCCGCGCTAATTCGCCATGCTCCGGATATCGAATAAAAATCACCCCATCGATTCTCCGGTGGAAATCCCGAACTACCGTCCCGGCGATATGATAAATCCAGATAATACCTGGAGCTATAATTGTAGCTTATCCGGCCTACATAACCAAACCAAAACTTTTGGTCTCGGCCCGAAAACCCTGCAACGGAGGGTCGGTCATTCGGAATAAAAATTCGCTCATAGTCATTTGTCGAAAGGTTGTCCGTACTCAGGTCCTCATTAAAACGTTTATAGAACTGATCCTGAATGCCGGCTACAATATCAATATTGTGCTCACCAAAAGATTTGTTATAATATGCAGTTAGATCTGACTGATAATTGATGAATTTATTAGTCCGAAGTCCGAGACTACCGAAAGAATTTCCGGAACCAACCGTTGAGGGATCGGCAGAGTTAATTGCGAAAATGGAAGCATCAATATTTTGAAAGCCTTTTCTTTGTTGATAAATATAATCCAGACTCAATCCTCCTCTGATCTTAAACCCTGCAAAAGGTTTGAATTCCACAAATCCCTGACCTACGGAACGGAGTAATTCAAACTCACCCACATTGAGATCCATGATGCCTAAAAAGTGACTACGGGTTCCGGTACCATAAAGACGGGTTTGATTCCAGCCGGCACCTCCAAAGTAATTGTCAAAAGGAAGTGCATAACCCAGAGGTCCACTAGGATCATAAATTGGTTGCCATGGGGGTACGACAGCAGAACCTACCACATCGGCACTTCCCTCATTGTCGGCAATCTGATATGCCGCCCGGTACGTGATGCCAATTGAAAATAAATTACCGATATCCGCATTCACATTGGAAGTAAGATTATATCGTCGCAGATCATCGCCTTTGAGGGTACTTTCCTGATCGACATATCCCAATGATAAGAAGTAATTGGCAGCATCTGAAGCACCGGATACCTTAATACTATAGTTCTGGCTCAAAGCATTTTTGTTTAACAGAGCATCCTGCCAGTTGTAGGTGGGATTGTTACCTAAATAATAAGGACTGGAGGGATCATACTGAGGGCTAAAGCCATTTAATCTGGCACCTTCATTTGCCTCGTCTCTTCCATAGAGATCCTGTTCGATGGAAACATCAGGATTTAAACTATTGGTGTAGAGTTCGCGACCCAGAGTAACGAATTGATCCGTATTTAAAACATCGTACGTCGGAATGTTTTGCATGCCAGTCTGAATTTGTAATTCAACACTGGGTTTACCGGTTTTTCCTTTCTTGGTGGTTATTAGAATAACACCATTCGCCGCACGGCTACCATAAATAGCCGCTGCCGATGCATCTTTAAGGACCGATATGGATTCAATATCATTCGGATTGATCAGGGTCCAAAGGTTGATGTTCCCAATTAAATCCCGATTGGTGGCAGTAGGAGGGGAAATGATCTGACCATCGATGACATATAATGGCTGTGATGCACCATTAAAGGTCCCAATACCTCTGACAAAAATCTGAGGTCCATCAGAAGGATCACCACTTGCGTTGACTACCCGCACACCTGTAGTGTTACCCTGTAGCGCAAATTCGGGAGAGGCATAGGGTACCTTTTCGATATCCCGTGAGGTGACCGTTGAAATTGAACCGGTAAGGTCTTTTTTGGCCCTTTGTCCATACCCGATGACGACAACCTCATCCAGGGTGCCAACATCGCTTCTCATGCTCAGATTGATTGTGGTCTGATTTCCTACCAGAATTTCCTCTGTTTGAAATCCGATGAATGAAAACACTAATACACTCTCGGTAGATTCCACGTCTATTACGTAAGATCCATCGAAGTCGGTCACCGTACCAGTCTGAGACTCTTGTACGAGAATCGTGACTCCAGGCAGAGGTTCTCCTTCTTCTTCCGAAATAACCGTTCCCCGGATGGTGATACTCGACGCTGTCGTTTGAGCTATGGTATCAGTTATCACACTCAGGCCTAAACAAGTGACCAGAGTAGTCATGGTAAATATTCGTAACCTAAGAATCATATTATAAATATTTATTTACAAGTTCTGCAAGAATAGACAACATACCATCCTGAACTATGCTGGTGATTTAGCTGTTCCATGCTGGTTTGCTTCTGATTACTCAAATTGAATTTCTGAGAATAAGCCTGAATGGATTTGAAATATGAGTTTTTTCTCCAGACAGGATTAAGTTGGCTGCCGTCCTTCCCAGCTGGACAAAATCGGTCGATATGACAGCAATACCATCCAGTAATACTTCTTTAAAAGGACTCTCATTATAAGAGAGAATTCCGATTTCTTCACCAACCTTTAAACCGGATTGCTTTATTTTCTTAACAAGGATAACCAGATCATCTTCGGTCATTGTAATATAAGCCTCCCCGGGGTTAAGGGTTTCATTTTCACAGTTCGTCACTAACTTACCCTGGAACCCGAATCGTACACAGAAGCGATGAAAACCCTGAATAATTTCGCGGGGTTGGTAGGTACCAATCGGAAAAATTAATCTAAGTCCGGAATATTTTTTCAACCGGTCCAGAGCTTCATGCATCGTGTCAAAAAGGTTGTTCTCAAAATCCTGATAGACACATGCATAGGTTCCCGTAATGCCTTCGACTTTCCTGTCAAGGAGTACCAGTTTGGATTTTGGTATTTGATTCAGTAATTGAAGAGCTTTGTCACTGTCCGAATAAAAATGGGGAACGATGACATAGTGCGTATAACCCTCCAGATTGCTGAGTAGAAACTGTTCAAACAACTTAAACTGGTTGTTGTAAATGAATAGCTCCACTTTACAATAGGGTCCCAGTTCCTTAATAAATGATTCATAGAGTCTCTCTTTGTGAACACTCAGTTTATTGATGAGAAAGAGTACCCGTTTTTGTAAGAGCATGGGAGTTTCCTTTATGTAATAGCCTTTGCCCTTTACGCCGACCACTAAATCACATCTTTTTAACTCCAGATAGGCTTTCCTGGCTGTGTCTCTGGAGATGTCAAATTGAGCAGAAAGCTCATTAATGGAGGGCAATTGCTCTTCCCGGGAGATGGTCTCGTCTTTTATCTTCGACGAAATACTATGAGCGAGTTGCAAATATTTAGGGGTAGGACTATTGTCCTTGATATTGATAACTGATAACATGGCAGTGAGAATTCTAAAGAACCTAAAGCTATCCTGAATACCTTTTCTTACTGTTCTCTATTGTTCCAAATGTGTCTGTTATTGGTGCACAGGTCATCAAAGGGCACCTCCATTTACCTCTGAATGAGTAAAAATTTAATAAGATGCGAGCCAGTGTTGTGAATTGTAAATAATAAATAAGTTTAGGTATAAGACGCAGTTATTTTGTGCCAAGACAAAGAAGCAGAATCGCACATAGCCAAAGCTATGTAAGGTTTCTGATGATGAAGTATTGGTGCCAAAGAACAAGTTAGATGCTATACTTATTTGCGAATCGCAACACAGGATAAGCCTGGAGGAAGAAAGATAGCCGTAGCTATCTGACTGACGATCAACGAAGTATGGTGGAGTATATTAAGGGGTACCTCTAAAAACCCCGTTCAATTGTCAACCGCTTATCTACTAAAAGCTATTAAAAAATCACCTGTCTCTCCCAT
>JBGTCB010000226.1:0-3134 GCA_041748995.1 Saprospiraceae bacterium
ATGAAAAATGTATTCTTTGTCATAATCTACTTCAAATTTATCCAGAAACAATTGATCCTCCTCCAAAAATGTTTGCTTCCTGTGATGCTCCTTTTGATTTTCGATATACCTTACCACATGCGGCAATTGTGATTTAAATACGAAAACGCCCCATAGCCCGTTGCCATTCAAAACGACTCTGCAGAATTTGTCAGCATTTATCCATTAGGATGGCCGGCTTTTACATCTTGCATCAAATCGGCCATGGATTGTGTTGGTCTGAAAACCAATAAGCATGTGCACATGGCCGGGCATTCCGTTTATAGCGACCAGTTTACGTTTTATTGGCTTGTGCATGCCGGTGATGTATTAGGGCCACTATCTAAAGTTCGTTCTCCCAACTCTTGTGAATGAGTGATGTTCTGTATTTGGGTTCTGAAATACAGATTGCAGATGAACTTGGGTTTAGTATCGGCCATATGTACATCCCTACGGGATTCTTTTGTTTGTAGGGTTTGTTTATTACCGATATTGCATCCCTACGGGATTCATATTGGTTAGCGGCTGCAGCATCCATCTGGGTATTTCAACAGCCTCTTAGCATATAAGTTTGCAGGTTTTCCGAACACAAGTACCGCTTCACAGGGTTACACTAAAAAACTCCCGTGGAAACCGAGAACAGGAACATTGCCTCTATCCATGGTATTCATAGAGTTTAGCTGTGGCGCTGACCGAGAGTTTGCCATAGTATCACAATACTAAGCAGTGGGGATTACAACCAATTCCGTCCGGATTCTATTGATTAAATGCATCCTTTACTGATTTAGGCGTGCTCAGCATGAAGAAGCTACTTTTGACTACCTTTTCACGAAATATACCTTTGGAAATGCTTTCAAAGTACTATTTTTACAGTGCATGTATCCTTTTATAAAGTGAGAATAAAAAATTGAATGAAGACTCAAAACATTCTCCCGGAACTTGAGTATAATAATTTCAATTAAAGGAGAATTATGATCATAAACTCCAGTGGTAATGAGAACTATCCCGAAGAACACCGAAAACCACCGAAAATATAAATGAAAAAGAAAAAACAGTCAGCTGACAGTCAAGGGCTGTTCGATACTTTGCATAAGTATGACGGATTGACGATTCTGGTAGAATCCGATTTCGATGCCATCACTGATTTAGCCGCTCTTATTTGTCAAACGCCAATCAGTATAATTTCATTTATTGACGATAAACGAGAATTTTTTAAATTCAGAAAGGGCTTTGACACGATAGAGTTTCCCCGAGAGACATCTTTTGCTCAATTTACCATCAATGCGGATGACTTTTATGAAGTGGCAGACATGTTGGAATCGGAGGATTTTGAAGATCATCCCATGGTTACAGGAGAACCCCATATCCGCTATTATGCAGGGATTCCTCTAATCTCTCCCGAAGGTCATGCCATCGGCACTTTGGCGGTCATGGATATGATAGCCCGAAGTTTAAGCCCGGAGCAGCGAACCGGCTTAAGAACAATGGGCAAACAGGTAATGCGTTTGCTGGAGCTTCAACTATCCAATAATGGCCTGCATTTGCAACATGAAGTCCACAAAGAGGATAACCATCGCGCATTTATTGATTCTGACTATTTTAAAAATATTTTATACGAGACTTCCAGTGTTGTCATCACCGATACCAATGGGATCATTCAGTACGTAAATCAACGATTTTGCCACGTATCCAAATATTCCGATAAGGAGCTGCTGGGAGAAAATATAGGCATTGTCTTTTCAGGGTTGCATTCACAGGATTATATTGAAGCAATCTGGAGAACAGTCGAAAATGGAAAAGAGTGGTCGGGTGAACTAAGACACATCGCAAAGGATGGTTCTTATTACTGGTCTAACACCAAAATCATTCCCATTTTAAATGATTCCGGAAAACCCTCCAGTTATATCGGCATACAACATGACATCACTAAAATTAAAACCGAGAGGGAACAATATGAAAAATTCTTTAATCTTTCCGTTGATTTTTTAGTCATAAGCGGTCAGGATGGATCTTACAAAAAAGTAAGCCCATCCTTCACTAAAGAAGTGGGATATACAGAGGAAGAACTTTTGTCAATGAGTTCTATGAACCTTCTGCATCCGGATGATTTAGCTGCGGTCGTTGTCGGGATTTCAAAACTCGAATTAACAAAAGAGTCAAACACAGATTTCATCCTCAGGCTTAAAACAAAATCCGGTGACTATAAGACCTTTAGTTGGTCCGGAAATATAGAAGTGGAAACCGGTCTGATGTACGCCACTGGAAGAAATATCACAACTGCGCTGGAAAAGGAAAAGGAATTGATTAAACTATCGTTGGTTGCTCAAAAAACGGATAATCTCGTCGTTATTACAGATCATCAGCGTAAAACCGAATGGGTTAATAAATCTTTTGAGATCATATCAGGATACAGTCTGGAAGAGTGTCTTGGGTTAAACCCTGCTACATTACTTCAAGGTGCGGAAACAGATCCCATCACCATAAAAGTCATCCGGGAAGCGCTGAACAAGGAGCAGGGATTCTCCGGAGAGATTCTTAATTACAGCAAAAGCGGAGTACCCTATTGGATACATATGTCCATAACACCCGTCTTTGATGAGAATGGCAAACTTTACCGATTTATAGCCATCGAGAGAGACATTACCCTGCAAAAAGATAAAGAAAAAGAGATCGCAGATCTTTTGAACATTCAGGAAGCTATTCTTAACGGTACCGATCACATTATGATCTTCACTGCACCAGATGGTATCATTAAAAGGGTCAACTCCAGTATCGAACACATGCTGGAGTACACCGCTTCAGAATTAGTCGATAAAGAATCGCTTCTGATATTCTATGATGCCCAGGAAGTGAAATCACGAGCTGAGAAACTTACAAAGGAATTGGGAAAGAAAATAGCACCCGGAATTGAATCATTAGTCATTAAAGCAAAGGAACATGATACGGCCGATGTTCAGGAATGGACCTATATAACGAAATCCGGAAAGAGAACTACATTCTGGGTTTCCTTTACCTGCATCCGAGATATGGAGGAAAACATTCTCGGTTTTCTTGCTGTAGCCCAGGACTATACCGCCAGGAAACAAGTTGAATCCGATCTTCTAACCGCCATAGAC
>JBGTCB010000227.1:0-7353 GCA_041748995.1 Saprospiraceae bacterium
TTTGCCTGTAATGCATATTTCTATGTATGAGGCGTATGCGTTTGCCGAGTGGAGAGAAATGCGTTTACCTACAGAATTTGAGTGGGAGGTCGCTTCGGATAAGTTGAAATGGGGGCAGCTATGGGAATGGACGCATTCTGCCTATTTACCTTATCCGGATTTCAAGAAGGCCATAGGGGCTTTAGGCGAATACAATGGCAAGTTTATGATGAATCAGATGGTGTTGCGCGGTGCTTCTGTTGCCACACCAATAGGACATGCAAGAAATACGTATCGCAACTTTTTTCATTCTTCTGCAAGATGGATTTATTCCGGAATTAGATTGGTGAAAAAGTAACAAACAATGCAAGAGTTCTTAAAACATGTAAAAATTGGGCTATCGCAAATACCTAAGAAGCTATCATCAAGATATTTCTATGATGAGAAGGGCGATGAACTATTTCAACAAATCATGCAACTGGAGGAATATTACCTGCCTGCCTGTGAAATGGAAATTATAGAAACCCAGGGCAAACAAATTGCGGAAGACATTTCAAAAGAACATCACAAGTTACAAATTATAGAGTTAGGTGCAGGTGACGGCAGTAAAACCAAGCATTTCCTGAAGCAGATTTCTTCCTTTTTTCAGCAGATGGAATACGTAGCCCTCGATATATCACCTAATATACTTGAGGTCAATAAAAACGAAGTAGAAAATCATGTTTCCGGTTTAAAACAATCGAGTATAGCCGGAAATTATTTTGAAACTTACAAGAGACTTCCCGAAACAACTAAAGGAAGAATAGTACTTTTTTTAGGAGCAAATATTGGCAACTACCCTATTGCGGAGGCCATTGCTTTTTTTCAATTTGTGAAATCCAGATTGAACAAAAGAGACTATTTCCTTGTGTCCTTTGATTTGGTTAAACATCCCCGAAAAATCATCAAAGCCTATGATGACAGTCTGGGCATTACCAGGCAATTTAACCTCAATTTATTAGAAAGGATGAACCGCGAGTTGGGAGCTGATTTTGATATTTTGAAATTCGACCATTTCCCATTCTACAACCCAATCACGGGGATCACATCTAGCCAATTATTCAGTTTAGAGAACCAAAAAGTACACTTTCCAGACGGTTTTGTAGCTGAATTTAACGCTTTTGAAGCGATTAATGTGGAGGTTTCTAAAAAGTTTTTTTGGAAGGATATTGAGGAAATTGCTCTAAAGTCAGGAATGAAGATCCGGGAGACCTACTGCGACAAAAATAAGGAATACGCCTTTGTAATGTTCAACAACAATGAATAAGATCAACGCAGTATGGCGAAGTATATTAAAGGGGCACCGCTAATAAATTTTCGAAGAAAATAGTTTTCACCATGAACGGGGGTTTATAGAGGTGCTCTTCTATTAAAATTTAACCGTTACACTCTTCCCGGTATAAACACCTTGCGGCAAGTCTACCATGATCAGTGTATTGTTCTGATCAGCATTAGGCAGCGTCCTGAAATGATCGCCATTTGCGGTATAATTACCGGATACGGTGACTACAATCCGGCTTAATTTTCGGGAAGGATCAGCGACGGTTAATTCCTGTATTTTGTCGCCCTGCATTTTAAGCATGGCCATACCCTGACTGTCCATTCTGACTTTTAAGCCGTTTGGAATAGTGATTTCTCCCGCCCGGTAAAATGCAATTTGAGAAATACCCAATTTATTATTACTGACTGCCTGCAAATCAGGAGTGTTGGCAAGAATTTCAATATTGCGATTATTATGGCTGGTCTCCATGAGTTCCTTTTCACTGACATTTGGAACAACGATATATTGATAGGATGCACTATCCGGACGGTTGCCATGATCAAACCATAACTTGAAGACATCCATTTCGACAATTTCCTGTGAAATATTCTTTTGATCGGTAATGTCCGACCAACGGCCCTGCTCTGCTTGATTGGACACCTGGATGGTGGCGGGTGCCGGTAGAATATATCCGATCTTATCATGATATACAGCCTTGATTTCACTCAGTTCATGAGTGCCGTTAGGCAATTTCTTTACCTCGTCTCCCTGCATAATGGTGACATGACCTTGCAACAGAACCTGATTGATCGTTGTGGCAACCGGCAGGTTGGCATTCGAATGGATATCCGTGCCCAGGCAAACGTATTCTTCATCAAAAAAGAACCATGATTTTTTGGCTTCCACCATGTCATGCGGACTTTTGAAATCAAATGCTACTGCCCCATACATTCCATCAGTCACTGCACCGACAAAATCTGTAAGACCATCCAATTGAATATTTTCGATACCGTGCAGTTTCGGTTTCTGCAGTATGGTGGTCCCGGATATTTTTTGCCAGTCATAAACCGGCCAGATATTGTGGTATTCATCTCCTTTTAGCATCAGGTAGTTTGTTCCGTCTGCGCGGTGGTGTGTTGTTTTTCCTGGTCCGTTATAGGGTTCTTCCATGTTTCGGTTGCGGGTGGAATACATTCTTACTGTCGTATAGAAATCCGGCCTCTGAAATACAAAATGCTCTGTTTGCCAAAAGAATTTGGAAAAAGACAGTGATGGTTTTGCTTCTCCTTTTCTTAATCGCATAATTTCTTCCAATTCGTCTTTTCGATAGTCTGTACTCACTAAAAGCCTTTCAATTTCCAGGACATCATGGGGCTCAAAATTTGTTTTTTGAGAAATACTTCTATTTTTTACACTGACATCGGTGTAGATACCATATACCATTTGTTTATAAATACCGTCAAGGTAATAGTCAACCAGCTGATTTATTCTTTCTACCGGGAATGCATATTTTGTATTGGCCACATAATAAGACCATTCGCCAAAAGCATTTGCATATTTACCATAGCCATAGGAAGTAGTATTGTTGACGCGGTCTACCCGGTGGTGAAAACTATAATCGTGCTGCATCCCCCTTGAGCCGGTACTGAATTTAACTTCACCAGCGATTATTTTAATAATTTCATCAAATCCGGGTTTATCTCCGGTAAAAAGCAAATTCTTGGCTAAAATTCCGGCAATGACAATCCTGTCACCACTGGGTCGGGCGCCGGAGGCATTCATATGCGCTCTGCCGATCATCGGTTGGGCTTTAGCCACTAAATCTTGCGGTAATTCATTTCCGATCACCAGCATGAGATTCACCAGATTGGTTGGTGTAGAAATTTGATTGTCATGCCAGTTGTCGCCTACAAAATCATGCTCCACCCAGTATTTTAATGAAGTAAGAATCTCCTCTTTTAATTTTTCACTCTGGTAATATGCTGAGCCTTTGTTTTGATAAGCCTTGGCCAGATATACCAGATCCGATGTGTGTCTTCGGTGAGGAAATCCGGCAGTGCGGCTAAGGTCAGCATAATTAATATCCTGGAAACTACCATCCTCCTGCATCCTGCCAAGGATAGTCTCTACATGACTGTCATCAATACTTGTTTTCATGACCTCGTGGATCACTCTTTCTTTAATGATATCAAAATCATCCTTGTTTGCATGGATTGATTGACTCAGGCATGCAAGGATGACAATGGAGGTGAGTATTCTGATTGCTGAGATCATGACTTTAAAATTATGGATTCAAATATGGAAGCAGGGTGATTGATCAAGCTCTGGCTTGTCAAGCAGGAAGATACTAAAAATTCCAAAGCCTCAAACAAAGATCAACCGGTTAAAAAAGCCGGAGGAATAACCCGGTTTAAGGTAGTGATCGGTAGTTTAGAAGGTATTTTTGACAGTTTCACGAGAATGATTAACTTAACCCAGTCATTGATAAGATCTTTCAAGTTAAAATTCTAAGATAAATGCCTCACATTCGATTATTGATCCTGGGGGTTAGCCTGCTATGGAGCATGGCCGCTGATAGTCAGCAAATTACCAAAGATTATCTTCTTTACCTCACACGGGAATGGGAAGGAGAGCGATTTGAGGATGGCCGGCCCAAAGTGGCGGATGATATTATTGAAAGGATGAAGGAGGTGACGATGGAGGAAGCCTGGGCGGTATTACGCAATGAGGGTTATCATTATCAATATGAAGAGGGATGGATGGTCATTAATTCCGAAAATGTACTGACGGGCAGAGCGGTTACGGCAACGTTTATGCCGGGTCGTCCTGATGTGCAACGGGCCATCGACGACAAAGGCCATAATGAAGATGGCAGGATAAAATCCCAAAATGCCTGGCCGGTAGAAATGCTGAGTCAGGGAGATGTCTACGTAGCCGATCAGTTTGAAGCTCACATCGACGGACCCACGATTGGAGACAATGTGGCTAATGCCATCTACACCAATTCCGGAAATGGAATCGTCTATAATGGTGCTATCCGCGACATTAATGGCCTAAGAGATATAGAGGGTTTTACCGCTTTTGTCCGGAGTTATCATCCTTCGCATCACTTAAATAATCCGGACAACCGGCTGAATACAACCCTGGTCGGACTCAATACGCCGACACGTATCGGCCGGGTGATGGTTATGCCGGGAGATGTGGTATTGGGCCGGGATGGAGGCGTCATGTTTATTCCTCCGCAATTAGCGGAAAAGGTGGTCAACACTTCAGAAATTGTACGTCTCAGAGACATGTTTGGTCATCAGCGAATCCGGGAGAAAAAATACACAGCAGCGCATATTGATAATCGCTGGTCGGATGAAATTGAGAAGGATTTCTCCCAATGGCTAAATGACCACATCGACGAATTGCCGGTCCCTAAAGACCAAATAAAAAAATTACTTGAATCAAGAACCTGGTAAAATAAAATAGTGATGCAAAAAAACAATAGACGATCTTTTTTAAAGAAAGGCGCTATGATGGGTGCGCTGCCTTTAGCGGCTGGATTTGGAAGTCAGTATGAAGACGCCCTGCGAAAAACTCCCATCACCTCAGCTCCTTCTGATCTGAAGATTACGGATATTAAATGCGGATTTATCCGGGGAGGCAATGGTCTTTTTGTAAAAATTGAAACCAATCAGGATATCTATGGATGTGGAGAGGGGGTGGATGCTACGGTCGGTTCCTATCATTTGGTACAACGATTTAGCCGGATGCTCCGGGATAAAAACCCTTTGAATGTGCACCGGCTTTTTGAAGATATGCGACGAGCAGGAGTTTTTGGTGGTGCCCAGTCCGGTATGTACGTAGCAACCATGTCGGCAGTAGAGTCAGCGCTATGGGATCTGGCAGGAAAGGCGTTGGGAGTCCCGGTCTATGTTTTGCTGGGAGGAAAGTTCCGGGATAAAATCCGGGTGTATTGCGATACGGCGTTGTATCAAAATAATTTACCGACCCCAAAAGATTTTGCTGAAAATGCCCTGAACGCTAAGGAAATGGGTTTTACGGCAATCAAGTTTGATCTGGATCAACGTCAGGATCCGAATAAGTATGATTTTTATAACTGGACGGCAAGTCAGGGAGAATTGGACCGGATGTACAATCAGATTGCCGCCGCGAGAGAAGCAGTGGGACCTTATGTTGATATATGTGCCGATATGCACGGCCGGTATGATACTACCACCGCTGAAAGGATAGCCAAAATGCTGGAGCCTCTTAATTTGATGTGGCTGGAAGAACCGATACCGGCGGAAAATATTGATGCCTATCAAAAAATAACCGCGTCCACCAGTACCCCAATTTGTGCCGGGGAAAATGTTTATCTGGCCTATGGCTTCAGAGAAATGCTGGAAAAAGGAGCGGTCGATATCATTATGCCCGATTTGCAAAAGGCAGGAGGTCTTGGCGAAGGCCAACGGATCGCAAATTTAGCCAATCTCTATTATGTGCCTTTTGCTCCGCATATGGTGGCATCTTTTTTAGGAGCGATGGCTTCCTGTCATTGTTGTGCCTCAGTGCCAAATTTCATGATACTGGAGTGGCAAATTTATTTTCATACCAATCCGATGTTTGATGAGATCGTGATCTATGACGGATCAAAATTTGAAGATGGTTATATCACCCTGTCTGAAACACCGGGAGTCGGAGTGGATATTAATATCGAAGGGATGCGCAAATACGCCACAGAAGGAATGCCATTTTTTGAGTAGTGCTAATATCGGGAATAGTTTGGCTCAATATTTTCGAAGCCAATACTGTCCCTCCGGTGGGTTTTCAGAAGGCTGTTCAAATACTCAATTTGCGCTGTTATTTGTCGGATCACTTCTTCTGTAAAGAGAACTCAGCGGTCTCATTGTTTCTGGCTTTGTTGATCCCCTGCCCGGCATGCCTCGGCAGATGATTCAGTCAGTTACAACCCAGTTTTTATCTCTGGGGTTGGAAATGACCTTCATTCGTTTATTCTTTTATATGGATTTTCATACCAGACTACCCCTAGCCCTTCACCCTCTTCATTTTCATCGTTTGTCAGGATATCCAGATCACCGTCCTGGTCAAGATCAATTAAGTTCACAAGATCAAATTTTCGGCCTTTCAAACCACTGACCGGAAGAAAATTCCAGTTTCCGGAAAAAGGGTCATCCTGATAAGAACCCCAGATTACACTGTATTTTCCCTTTGATTTATATTCTTCATAAGGAAGGATGGCCACATTTCCCTCTTCTTCGAATGATAAGACAATATCGGATTTTCCATCCATGTTGATATCGGCCACAGCCACTGCCTTACCACGTGGACCTGCCCAATCCGGATAAGGAACTTTGTGCTGTTTCCATCGGTGTTCAGGGGCGTTGGTCTGTTCAAAAATTACAAGCCCATTGTAAAGATCGGGAACTACAATATCATTTAACCCGTCCCCGTTGAGATCCGCCAAATCCAGAAACATGGGTTCCCCCTCCTGTACACCAATCAGGTGTGATTTCCACTCCTGAAAAAATTCCGGCTTATCATTACCGGGATTTTCCAACCAACGGACTCCTGTCTGCGTGCTGAATTTCCGGTCGGTTATAAGGATGTCGGATTTTCCGTTACCGTTCATATCCACGACGACCATAGACATGATCCATCCTGCTTTCGTGAGTGGGAAATACTCCCATTTTTCTGTGTCCCGTGGGTTTTCGGGGCACTTCAACCAACCTATCATTGCCATGTCATTCCCACTCTCTCCACTTTTTCTTTTAGATCCAACGATAAGATCTATGCCATTTACCCCGTCCAAATCAGCCGGAACCACAAACATCCAGGCTGACATATCATCAGTTGCCGGAACAATTTCGGATTGCCATTTAGAAGCCACCAGATAATCCACCGCATGACGGGGTGCCCGATGAAACATGATCTGATTGGTAGCCCCTTCCGAGGCAGTTACAAGATCCATTATCCCAGAATTATCCAAATCCACCAAAACCGCATCCTCAACATCCGGTGATTGTAATTCCACGTTTTCCCAATACTGTTTTACCTTATCAGGCCCC
>JBGTCB010000228.1:0-2368 GCA_041748995.1 Saprospiraceae bacterium
CACACAGATACCAGCCTCCCTGTGGTTTTTAAGTCGTAACCGGGCTAATGGTAGATTTCGAGATCGCAGTGATCAGATCCTATTCATTGATGCGCGTAACCTGGGGCAATTAATCAACCGGAAAACACGAATACTATCTGACGAAGATATTTCTCAGATAACTGATACTTATCATAATTGGAGGAACCCTGACGGAAACTATCAAGATGTTCCTGGATTCTGCATGGCAGCATCTATCGAGAGGGTGAAAGAACTGGATTATGTGATGACACCAGGGCGATATGTCGGGCTACCTGATGATGAGGATGATTTTGATTTTACCGAACGTTTTGCTGCACTAAAAGCTGAGTTTGAATCGCAGGTAAAGGAAGAAGTTGAACTGAATGAACGAATTACTTCTAACCTCCAAAAAATTCAAGCAGGTGAGTGAGTGGAAGGAAATAGAACTTGGGAATATTTCTACCTATGTCAATCGAGGATTTTCACCTAAATATGTTGATGCTAATGGTTATATCATCATAAATCAAAAGTGTATTCGAGGTGGAAAGGTTGATTATTCGCTTTCAAGATTAACAAATAAAGAAAAGAAAATCACTACTAATAAAATTCTTCAAAAAGGTGACATTTTAATTAACTCTACAGGAGTTGGTACTGCAGGTCGTGTCGGTCTGTTTGATGAAAATATAGTAGCAACCTCAGACGCTCATATATCAATTGTTAGAATTGATAGAGAAATAGCTAATCCTACATTTATTTTTTATAACCTACGTGGAAGAGAGGCCGAATTAGAGGGAATTGCTGAGGGTTCGACGGGTCAAATTGAGCTTGGTAGAGAAAGATTAAAAATGGTTGATATCCTCTTACCACCCATCCCTCAGCAGAGAGCCATTGCCTCTGTCCTCAGCAGTTTAGACGACAAGATCGACCTGCTGCACCGACAGAACAAGACCCTGGAGCAAATAGCGGAGACTCTGTTCAGACAGTGGTTTGTGGAGGATGCTAAGGAGGATTGGTTGATTGGTAAGATCGGAGATTTCGTAGTAACCAATGAGGCATCGATAGATAGATTTTATCCACATGAGTTAATTAATTATTTAGATACAGGCTCAATTACTGAAGGTAAAGTTGAATCATTTCAAGAACTCAGGTTATCGGATGCACCGAGTAGGGCAAAAAGGCTTGTTAAGCATAATGATATCTTGATCTCCACAGTTCGACCTAATCAGAGACATTATGGATTAATTAAGAATCCCATTGAAAACCTGGTTGTTTCAACTGGGTTCTGTATTATTTCTTGTAAAACTATTGATCCACACTTCATCTATGTCCTCTTAACAACGGATGAAATGACAGAGTATCTCCATTCTATAGCTGAAGGTTCAACATCGACATATCCGTCCTTAAAACCGATAGATCTAGAGACAATTGAATTTTCGATTCCTCCCAAAGAGAGATTAGACCAATTTTCGGAAGTGGCATCAAATTCATGGAATAAGATCGATTCCAATCAAAGGCAAATACAAACACTTGAAAAACTAAGAGACACCCTTCTCCCCAAGCTCATGTCTGGTGAAGTGCGGGTAAAAATCGAGCACCTGGAGGAAATTAGCTGACCATGACCAGGATAACCGAAAACGATGTTGAATTACTAGCTATCCAGGAACTGGAGAATCTTGGGTATAAATATCTATATGGTCCTGATATTTCTCCAGACGGTGATCATCCAGAGCGGGAAAGCTATGAGCATGTACTATTAAATGAACGACTGATCAGAGCTATAGAAAAGTTCAATCCGACCATTCCCAGAGATGCACAGGAAGATGCTTTCAAACAAATATTACGACTCAGCTCACCCGAGTTACTAACCAACAATGAAAGCTTACACCGGTTACTCACAGAGGGTGTAAATGTATCTTATCAGGTAGGAGAGAATCAAAGGGGAGATCTGGTCTGGCTGCTTGATTTTAAACGACCAGAGAACAATGAATTTCTGGTAGTTAATCAATTTAGAATACACGAAGACGGAGCAAATAAACGACCAGACATTATTTTATTTGTGAACGGTATCCCTTTAGTGGTGATTGAACTAAAGAATGCGGTTGATGAAAATGCTACCATAAGATCAGCTTACCAGCAGGTACAAACCTACAAAGCAACTATACCGATCTTATTTACCTATAATGGATTTCTGGTCATCTCTGATGGTCTGGAGGCGAAATCCGGGTCACTTTCAGCAGGGTTTAGTCGGTTTATGTCGTGGAAGACAGCAGATGGTCTAACGCTTGCCTCCCATCTGGATACGGAGCTGGAAACGCTCATTAAGGGTCAGCTCAATAAACGAACATTACTCGACCTGATCAGACATTTC
>JBGTCB010000229.1:0-3634 GCA_041748995.1 Saprospiraceae bacterium
CTGAAAAATCAAACCATTGATCTTCCGGTGATCATTATGGTTGACAGTGTTGAAATGCTACATCGATATGTCCTGGAAGTTCATCCAAGAATTGAAACGTTGCTATACTATCACCGAAGACCATTGACGGTGATTTATGAAAATAGTAGAAACCTCGCGTTTAATGTCCTGGGTCACAATGGTTCTGCTGCCATACGAGTTACACTCGATCCGTTCTGCAGGGAGTTAATCTCAGCTCTTGGACGACCCCTGGTGGCTATGGCTGCAACAAATAACAACTTTGAATATCCCACCAGATTCTGCGAGGTGGATCCTCAGATATCCGGTAAAGTAGACTATGTTGTACGTTATAAACAAGAAGAGCAGAGTGAAGAGAATCCATCCGTCATCGTCAAGTTGACCGATAAGGCGGAACTTGAATTTATTCGCGATTAATTATTGCTTTCTTCCAGTGCTTTGATAGCAGCTTGAATTTCATCATCCTCATGGATCATTTTCTCGAAGTACTTAGTCTCACCGTAGTGATGCCATTTAATTAAATGAAAGTATCCTTCAAGCATTTTTGATTTGGAAAGACTGTCGAGTTGCAGCTTACTGGAGAATAATGGCCTCAGCATGATGTCTGCTTGCAGAAGCTCGAACGGTTTTTCCTGTTCAATAGCCTGGCTTAGTTCTAGTTGGTGCAGCATATAGTAGTCAAATGCATCTGAATAGATTATATGCTCATTCTCTTTCCAGGTTTTGCTGAAGAAGAATGAATCAGCCGGAACAAACACATCAGGTACGATACCCTCTCCCGATGTAAGTTTGTATGCAAGGTTATCGTTCGACATTTTTTCTTTGGCATTCCCCTGCGTATCCTGTCTAAATAGCTCACCATTTCGAATCCGATCATGCAGTTCCTGGTCATATCTCTCGCGATCCTGATATGATCTTTGGATTGATCGTCCGGATGGCAGATAATACCTTGCGACTGTAAGATTGATAGCTGATTCTGGTGAAAGGTCATACATCTCTTGAACAAGTCCTTTACCGAAGGATCGGCGACCAACAATAATCGCCCGACCGAGGTCCTGCAGAGATCCAGCTAAGACTTCACTTGCCGAGACCGAATTTTCATTGATGATTACGGCAATTTTTCTCACCGGAAAAAATGTTCGACCGGTGCTTTTATATTCTACTTTTTTAGTGCGAAGGCCTTCCGTATAAAGTAAAAGCGCATCTCTTTCTTCGATTAACTGATTTAGTATTTTAATCACCTGATCCAGCGAACCTCCCGGATTTTGTCGTACATCAATGATGAGATCTTTGATTCCCTGATTGGTAAGATTCTCTAGATGGTCCATGAATTCCCGATAGGTTTCGGAGGCAAACCGGTTGATTTTAATGTAGCCAATCTCATTATTGATCTGTACACCTAATGGTATACTAGGCATAGTGACTGGGCCTTTTTCCAATTCTACATATTTTATACCCTCTCTATTCTTAAGTGTCAAACGGATTTTCTTATCTGCTTTCTTCCAGATTTCATAGGTCTCTTTATGAAGCATTTTTTGACCTGAAACATGTTGATCATTGATTGCCAGGATTTGATCACCTCTGAGTAACCCTGCCTGCTCAGCCGGTCCACCAGGCACTACTTTCAGAAGAACCATGGTGTCACGGATAATGTCATAGTCAATACCGATTCCAATATAGCTCCCGGTCATCCGTTCCTGAAAGTTTGCATATTCCATACCGGAAAGATAGTAGGAGTGAGGATCGAGTTTCGAAACCAGCAAGCGGATGGCTGCTTCTGAAATGCTATCCGTATTTAAAGAGTCGCCATATCGGGATTCAATGAACCCCACTACTTTCTTAAGTTCTTCCCAGGGATCTTCTGTCGTTTTATAGGTGTACTTTGACAGCATGGGCAGTTCATCATCCAGTTTGGTACCGAGCAGCATTCCTCCACCCAGCACAATCGCCAGAAGTAAAGGTTGCCAGATTTCATATCGACTATTATTCGATCCTTGCATATTAATCGGATAAAATTAGCACTTTCATTCAGGAACCGTAGTCAATGCTTCTACGATCAGATCATATTAATCGACGACTGAACAAAAAAACCTTCGATTAGGTTGTTTAGTGCTAAAATTTGAAAAAATCTAACTATTGTTCGAGTATATTTATTAATCTGGTAAAATAAATTTTAGTTATTTGCTGATATTTCATTTCTTTCAACTCAGAATTAAGTGAATGGCTCTATGCGTAAAGTCAATGACATCGACAAATTGGATCGCCAGATCCTATCGATCCTGATGCAGGATGCTAAAATGCCCTACACGGATATTGCCAAGAAGTTATTCGTATCGGGAGGAACCGTTCATGTACGCATGCGAAAACTGGAACAAATGGGTGTGGTACAGGAGGCCAATCTGAAGGTTGATTACAGTTTGCTGGGCTATGATATTTCTGCTTTTATCGGAATTTATCTTGATAAGAGCTCCATGTACAATGAAGTCATTACCAATCTGAGAAAGATACCGGAAGTGGTAGCCGCTCACTACACTACTGGCAATTATGCCATATTTGCCCGGGTGGTATGCAAGGACACTCAACATCTGAGGGAAGTACTGAGTGTGAAAGTCCAGTCGATACCGGGTATTCAACGAACAGAAACTTTTATCAGTTTGGAAGAAAGCATCAACCGTCCAATCAATATCCTGGAAGAAGGGGAGGAAATTGAATAGCTGCCATCTCCCCTCATCTGAAATTATAAACCCTTAAGAGCCAAGGTAGTGCTTCAGTAGTTTACTTCGCGAGGCCGATCGAAGTTTGTTGATCGCCTTGTCTTTTATTTGTCGTACCCGCTCTCTGGTCAACCCGAATTTCTCACCAATATCCTCTAATGACATTGGATGTTCAACACCGATACCAAAGTATAGCTTGATTACATCACATTGCCGCTCCGTCAAGGTACCCAGTGAACGCTCGATTTCCTGTCGCAGTGACTCATTATACTCCAGCTGAGAATCTGTTTTGGGTGTGTTACCATTTTCGAGGACATCAAGCAAAGAATTATCCTCTCCATCGACAAAAGGAGCATCCATGGATACATGTCTTGCGGCTACTCCCAGGGTTGTTTCCACTTCGTCGGTAGGTATTTCCAAAACATCAGCTAGTTCCTCCGGGGAAGGTTCTCTCTCGTACTCCTGTTCGAGCTCAGAGAAGGCGCGGTTTATTTTATTTAACGAACCAACCTTGTTGAGAGGTAAGCGTACGATTCTTGATTGCTCGGCTAAAGCCTGAAGAATAGACTGACGAATCCACCAAACCGCATAGGAGATAAACTTAAATCCTCTGGTTTCATCAAATCTTTGGGCGGCTTTAATCAGGCCGAGGTTTCCTTCATTGATAAGATCACTCAGTGACAGGCCTTGATTCTGATATTGTTTAGCTACCGATACTACGAAACGAAGGTTAGCTTTGGTCAATCTTTCCAGGGCTTCCTGATCTCCATTCTTAATTTTCTTTGCTAAATCCACCTCCTCTTCCGGAGTTAGCAGATCCACCTTGCCGATCTCCTGAAGGTACTTTTCTAGCGACTGACTTTCCCGGTTGGTGATCGATTTAGTGATCTTAAGCTGCCTCA
>JBGTCB010000230.1:0-6969 GCA_041748995.1 Saprospiraceae bacterium
GGCACCGACCCAAGCAACTGCAACGTCACTCCCGATCAGACTCTCGGCCCGTTTTACCCCCACATCAAACACGGCGACGGCGACGTGGACCTGACCACCATTCAGGGCAAAACCGGGCAGGCAAAAGGGCAGGTCATTCTCGTGCGTGGGCGCATCCTGGACGAGCAATGTCAGCCCGTCGGGAATGCCCTTGTTGAAATCTGGCAGGCTAACGAGGGCGGCCGCTACTCCCACGAAGGTGATGCCGCTAATCCGGTCCCGCTCGATCCCTATTTTGAGGGTTGGGGTGAAATGGCCACCGATGCCAATGGCTCTTACGGGTTCAAAACCATCAAGCCCGGCGCTTATTCCTTTGACGACCCCGATATCATTGAAAACTGGCGCACGCCGCACATCCATTTCAAAGTATCGCGGCGGGGTTACCACGAAATCGTAACCCAGATGTACTTCGAGGGTGAAGAACTCAACGACACAGACACCGTCATAGAAGAACTTCCTGAGGAAGAAAGGGGACAGTTCATCCTCGCCCCGGAGAAGGCCGAAGGTGGAATCCCGGTGTTCAACTTCAACCTCACCCTGAAAAAAGTGGCCGGATCAGAAGCGCGCCTGGCTGCTCTCGACTCCTGTACCGGGAAGTACGACATGAGCCTGCCTTACCGGCCGTCCAACGAGGAAGTCATCGTACGTCGCGAGGAGCAAAGGCTTTTTCTCGATTTGCCGGGTTATGCTACCGTAGAGTTGAAACCGCAGGGCCAGGACGCCTTTATAGCGACCTCCATTGACTGCCGCATGGTGTTCAACCGCTACGATGATGGCTCGGTTAGTAGCGTGACGATACACAGCATTTTAAAATTGGATAAAAGAGCTCCGGTGGTAGCTCCGAAGGTGGGGTAGCGATTTCAAACAAAAAAGGTAGCTATTCAATTATGAGCTAGTGTCATGTCAACGTTTAAATGACGGGTAAGGCGGTGTAGATTTTGGGGTAGGTCAAGGCACAAAAAATGAGCATAGCCATAGCTACGTGAGTTTTTTGTAACACTGAGATACCTCAAAAGATACCCCGGATTACCCGTAGGTTTAGGCTTGACTTGACACTAGCATAATATCCATGATAAATTTCTTCAGAAAAATTCGAAAGCAACTTATAGAAAACAACAAACCCTTTAAATACTTAAGGTATGCCATTGGCGAAATTTTCCTTGTTGTAGTTGGAATTCTTATTGCTCTGCAAGTGAACAACTGGAACGAAAACAGGATAACAGAAAATATCAAAAACCAGGCACTTTCAAATTTAAAGGAAGATATTCTATATGATATCCGCTTCTTTAGAAACCTCGATAGTACCTACAGGGCATGGGATATCCAAGCTTCCATTATCGAATCGAGGCTTCGGGAGAGATCGATGGACCGGATCAACACCGTGGATGAATTTCAGATTGGGAGGGGATCGATGAACCATTTATCTGTCAGAACCACATCCTTTGATGAAATGATGAATACAGGATTACTTTACAAAGTTAAAAACCCCCAGATTTCTGAAGTAATCAATGAATATTATGAGTTTGCGAAAGTAGAAATTGAAAAAGTAAATGTAGATAACCAGGAATTTTATAGATATGTATTAAATAATTCAGGATATGAGTATATATATACCCTTTCAAGGGTTTACAATGAGGCCAATTTAGAGTATATGGATTGGGCATGGCTAAAGGATCCAAAATCTGAACGTTATATGAAATTCGAATCAAGAATAAGTTTCCACAGGGTAGCAATAGAAGCTAATAAAGTAGCAATTGGACAATTAATAGAAAAGGCAGAAAATGTATTGCAGGTCATTGATTCTAATATGTCAATTGGTGATATAGAATTATAAAAGTGATGTGGAATAATTAAAAAAATATAAATCAAATTTTCATGGAAAAAGAGTACAAAAATGTTGCTTTATTCTTTGCTTTCATTTCTGCAATTGTTTTCATTGGCTTTTTTCCCACCTACTTTTCCCATTTTCCAGATTTTGAGGGAAAAGTCCCGTTGCATCATTTCCATGCTTTTGTTATGATATTGTGGTTGGCGGTTCTCATCGTTCAACCCATCCTGATTAAAAAGCGAAAATACCAATGGCATCGCCTGATTGGAAAATTTTCATACTTTCTTGTGCCCATTATTGTGATTACGATGGTACTTGCTTATAAAAGGTCTTTTATCAATAGTGTTGATGCAAATGGAATAGACCATATCGTGAGTCTTTCCATGTTGTTTTTACCCTTAACCGATATCCTTCCATTTACTGTTTTTTACCTATTGGCAATTGTTTACAGAAAGAAAATATCAAGTCACCTTAGGTTTATGGCTTCCACATCTGTAGTAGTTGTCGGTTCGGGGATTATAAGGGTAATTATGGTTTGGCTTGGAATGGATTTCATTGGGGCATTGTATGCAAATGCCGGACTTCTGATTTTGGTTTTTGTGGGGCTGATTCTGTATGACTTATACCATAAAAAACTTTCTAAAAACGGGTCATTCGTGGTTGCTCTACTTGTTTTCGCCATTCCCAATTTGCTATTGATTGTTGTTCCTTATACAGCATGGTGGCAATCCTTTGTGCATGGAATAGCAAGAGCGACTATTTGAGAAAATTGAAAACCAGTCACCAACGAAGCATAAAATGTTCAAGGGTGTTATGCGCAGTCACGCCATGTATGCAGACCTTAATTGGCAATGATTACACAAGATTTAAAAGTATGGAAAAGGCATATAAAAATTTAGGGTACTTCTTCCTGGTATTGATTCCATTCACATTTTTGGGATTTTATAAAAGGTATTTAAGTCAATTTCCGGGATTTCAAGAGACCACAACCTACATTCATACACATGCCGCAATTGCTTCAATTTGGCTTTTTATACTGATCATTCAGCCCTTTTTGATAAGGAACCGCAAATACAAGCTGCACCGGATGGTTGGAAAGATCTCATATTTTGTTTTTCCCTTGCTCATTCTATCCTTTATTCCTGGGATGATGGCATTTTCCGGTAGCCCAAATCTATTTTTCCCATTATCAGATGCTATCATGTTGATTATTTTGTATTCGTTGGCAATATATCATAGGAAGAATGCTGCAAAACACATGAGGTATATGATAGGAATTGCATTGGTCTTCCTTGACCCTACTCTGGGTAGAATTGGGGGGTTGCTCTTGGGTCTGCCGGATAAAGTAAATCAGAATGCACTATGTGTGCTGATATACTTTATCTTGATTGCATTAATATTTCTTGACAGAAAGAATGGGAAAAATTATCAACCTTATTTGTTGATTGTCTCATTATGGATAGTCCACCAAATTACGTTCAATTTGATATTCTGAAAATGAAAAGAGATAAAATCACCAACAACGTATAAAATAACTAAAATCAAATTGATATGAGAATCACTTCATTTCCAACACTTGCTTTAGCTCTTTTAATGCTAAGTGCATGCAATCAAGGTAAAGAGGCTGAAAATATATTGGAAAAAAAAGAACGCTTCGAAATAGCCAAAAAGGAGCTACTGATTTCCACCGTAGAAACCTACATAAAAGGAATCAAGGAACGAGATTTTTCAATAATACCTTATGCCAAAAACGTTAGAATGCGTACTCCATTTACCAAAAATGGAACGAAAATACAATTAAAAGGAAAGGAAACATTGTTTAATGAATGGTGGAAACCACTTCTATTAACACCAAATGCAAAAGAAGTAATTTTCAAAGTCACAGATTATTACTTTAATGAGTCATTAACAAGCATAGTTGCGGAAAGTGTCGTGACTGATTACAATGCTGAACCACCTGCTACCGTCTATGTTGCCGAACGATTTACCTTTAATGAAGCAGGTGAAATAATAGACCAAATCAATCATATAGATGTGCGAGATGTTTTCACACCTGGATGGTCTGAAAAATAGCGGACAAATTAAAAAAAACTACCGCCAATAATGTATATATTGACAAGCCAGCCTAAACGACTTTCCTGCACATACACTCACGTTATGTGCAGGAAAACAACAATAATGAATATGAAACTGATATGGGCACTTTTAATAATGCTGATGGCATTCGCTATCAAAACAGCCGAGGCCAAAGTGGTTCGGGTGGTGGTTGAGGAGCGTGTATTATTGGCTAACGGACATTTCTTCGGCAATGTCGGCCAATATGAAAAAATAAGGGGTACAATCTATTATGAGGTTGACCCGGAAAATCCGGCAAATGGGGCGATAGTCGATTTGCAATATGCACCAAAAAATGCTCGGGGTATGGTGGAGTTTTCCGGTGACTTCATGCTGCTAAAACCGGTTGATATGAGCAAGGCAAATGGTCGGTTGGTTTATGAGGTAAATAACCGGGGGCGCATCTTTACTTTTGCCAGTCTCAATGGTGGACAGTTAACCAACAACCCTCAAACACTGGAGCAATGTGGTGATGGCTTCCTGATGCATCAAGGCTACAGCCTTCTCTTCAGTGGTTGGAACTGGGATGTGACGGAGGGAGATGACCGATTTCAATTTGAGGCGCCTTATGCGAAGAATGGGGAGCAAACCATCCGGCAAAAAATAGCAGCAGAAATAATTAATGATATGAGTTTAAAAGCATTGGAGGCTATGCCACTGGCAAAGAACAGCCGCGGCTATCCTTCTGCCAATTACCCACATAATGACATGGATGTGCTGACCGCAAGAGATACTCCCGAAGGAAAGAGAACGGTAATTCCAAATAATCGGTGGAGCTACTCATCCGTAAAAGAGGGTGAAATTTATGCCGACTCCCTAAGTTTATATCTTAAAAGTGGATTTCAACCAGGTAGAATTTACGAGCTGATATATGAGGTAGAGAACCCGAAAGTTGCAGGTTTGGGTCTTGCCGCAGTAAGAGATATCTTATCCTATTTTAAATTTGAGTATCAGGATGCACCCGGTTTTTCCAATCCACTGGTTGCAGAAAATGAGCTGGGGAAAGAGCTTGCCATTAAATACACTTATATTTTCGGATACTCTCAATCCGCTCGTTTCATTGCGCATATGCTTATGCAGGGTTTTCATGTGGACGAAAAAGAAAGAATGGTTTTCAATGGTGCCCATATGCATGTGGCTGGAGGTGGTAAAGGTGGTTTTAACTCCCGTTTTGTCCAGACGACTCAACATCCCCTTGACTTGCAAGGCAATTATATGCCAGCCGATTATCCGCCGTTTAACTTTCTTGCAGATGATGATACTGGTTCAGGTGGCGAAAATGACGTTTTGGCTGTTGCTAAAAAGCTCGGCAAGATTCCCAAGATTATTATTACAAACTCAGCACTGGAATATTGGAACCGTTCAGCCTCATTAATTCATACAACCCTTGATGGAAGCAAAGATGCCAGCATTCACAAAAATGTCAGGATTTCTATGTTTAATGGAGCACCCCACGGTCCTACCAGCAGTAGAAACCTGGAAGTTGCCCAGCATACATTAAGTACCTTGAATCCCGGCCCTGTAGTAAGAGCCCTTCTAATTATGCTGGATGATTGGGTCGCAAAAGGCCTGGAACCCGCGGATAGTAGATATCCGAGGATTGACCGTGGTGAATTGATAACCGCTGCAGAGCATAAGCAACAAATGCCTTCCATTCCAGGTTTGCGGCATCCGGGCAGAAACTTCCAGCCACCGATATGTGACTATGGCCCCGATTTTTGGAACAAGGGGATTATGAGCAATATTCCACCGGTTGTCATTGGCCACCATCCAACTTTTGTACCGGCAGTTGATAAAGACGGCAATGGACTTGGCGGTATCAGGCTACCAGATATTACTGTACCGTTGGGCACGTACCAGGGTTTCAATCCCCGTAAAAATGAAGCCAATGCTCCAAACTATATGACCAGCTTTTACGGCTCTTTCTGGCCCTTGGCCCGGACCGAAGCAGAGCGGGATCAAAGTGGTGATCCCCGTCTTAGCCTCACAGAGCGGTACGGTGGAAAAGATACCTACGTGAAAAATGTGATTGCTGAAACTAACAAATTACTTGGTGACCGGTTGCTGACGCAGGAAGACGCTGATAAAATCAGGGCTAATGCAAAGGCGATATACTGGCCGCCGGTTATGCTTGAAACATGGCCATTCTGGAAGTAGCGGAATAGAAAAAAGAACCATCAAAGTTGGTGCTAATAAAGGGTTCACTTCTCCCTAATCATCTAGTGAAAAGTTTAAATCCAATGAAACTCTCTTTATCAGGAACTGTGTAGGCATTTGAAAAAAAATATACAACCAATGATAAAATTCTTCCGGAGAATAAGACAAAAATTGTTGAATGAAGGAAATCTGAAGAGATACCTGCTTTATGCTATCGGAGAGATCTTTCTCGTGGTGATAGGAATCCTGATTGCACTACAGATAAATAACTGGAACGAGTGGAGAAAGGACAGGACTACTGAAAAAAAACTCCTGATTGAATTAAAGGAAAATCTCGAAATCAATGCATTAAGACTGAAAAGTGACATGCAGAAGGAGCTGACTTCTATATCGTCCATAGATTTTGTAATCAATCATTTGGACGACAGAAGACCCTATCATGATTCTTTGGACTCATATTTTAATAAGGCTTTTTACTCGCCGGATATAGTAATATCAACATCCGGGTTTGAATCTATCAAATCAAAAGGCTTTCAAATAGTGAATAATGAAACACTCAGAAAGACAATTAGAGAATTATTCGAAGTCAAATACGACAATATGATTAGCGAAACGGTAAGATTAGAGGATCAATTTTGGCCATCTTCTGTTCTTCCTTTAAAACACAAACATTTCAGAATTTCTGAAGGACGATCCACACCTGTTGATTACCCAAAACTACTCGATGATGAAAGTTTTAAAAATATGATGTCAGACAGAAAACACTTTAGAGAACTAGCATATGGGTTAAAATCTGAGTCCTTAATCCAAACCGAATCTACAATGACGTT
>JBGTCB010000231.1:0-1574 GCA_041748995.1 Saprospiraceae bacterium
TATGCAGAGAATTCTTATTTTAGTTGTCGGGATCCGATTTAGATAAGGGTGTTTTAGGTTCGAATTAATTGATTTTCACAGCTGCTATGAAACTTATTCCCATCTTGTTCTGGTTGCCATTTTTAATGGTACAGGAGGTTACACTCCACCGGTGGACCTGTACGGATTACGAAGGGGAGGTTGGAGGTCAGGTTCATCGTCCCGATATCATACTGGAACTAGTAGTCTCCGGCAGCATGGTGTCTGGAAAATTGAAGGTAGTTGATAACGGTAAGATCATTAGAATTTCTGAACTTGTAGGTAGTGCCTTTGCGGATGGGTCTGCATCGTTGTCAGAGCGTTGGGTAGAGCAATCAGAACCTGCCTGGTTGCCAAATTATAATTCTATTCTGATTACCGACATAAGAGCCAGTTCGTTTAGGCTCAACTTTAACTCAGCGACGACAAGATTATCAAAGAAAGAAAAGGGTGACATTATTTTTCACCGGTCACGGATCAAACCTATGACATGATTTTGCTATACCTGCGCCTTGCCGATCACAAAATGATCGCAGAATTATTCAACATCTTCCACTGGACAGTGTAATTGAACGAGCGTAATATTTACCCTCATTTTGAAAACGAGAGTAAATATTTAGTATTTTTACCCTTGTGTTAAAAACGAGAGTAAAACTTACACTTGATCATAATGGGAAATTTTGACCGAAAAATACCGTATAACGACTTGCCTTTGCTACCACCAAAGGCAGACATAGAAACGAAAAGCATACTTCGAAAAGCAATTTCGGCAGGAAGGGCATTAGCCCAACTAAATGGAACATTACTCAATTTACCCAACCCAACCCTGTTTCTAGACACGATTTATTTGGAGGAAGCGAAAGCGAGTTCGGAAGTGGAAAATATTATCACAACAAACGATGAACTTTACAAATCACTCGTTGCTGACAGAAAAATTGAAGATTCAGCCATAAAAGAAGTTTTGAGTTACAAAGAAGCACTTTGGCTGGGCTTGGAACAATTGAAATATAAACCGTTTATAACAACTAATCTTTGTATTAAAATTGTGCAATGCATTAAACGGAATAATGCTTCCATCCGAAACACGCCCGGAACTACTTTGAGCAATCCCCAGGGCGAAGTACTATATACACCACCAAGTGGAGAATCGATTATCCGTGAGAAACTAGCAAACTTAGAAAAGTTCATAAACGAAGATGACACCTTAGACCCATTAATAAAAATGGCAATATTGCACTATCAATTTGAAGCGATACACCCATTTTCAGACGGTAACGGAAGGACAGGAAGAATTTTACTGTTGTTGTACCTCAAACTTTCGGGTTTGTTGGACACTCCTGCCATCTACCTGAGTGAATACATTATTAAAAACAAATCGGAATATTATAACTGTTTGCGAAACGTAACTGAAAAAAACGAATGGGAAGTCTACATTCTGTATATGTTGGATATGATTGAAGAAACTTCTAAGAAAGGGTTGGAACGACTGAATAAAATAACTACTGCAATGGAAAAAGCTGCGGACGAAATCAAAAAGAAATTACCAAAAGTTTATT
>JBGTCB010000232.1:0-3328 GCA_041748995.1 Saprospiraceae bacterium
GGGGAAAATACCGGCGGTTTACTGGAAGATGGTTTTTACTTCACCTTGAGCGAGGGAAATTGGCGGAATTTTAGCGCAGCGGTGGATAATCAAACGGCATTTTCTATGTCTACCGATGACGGCAGTCTTCAATTGGTCCTGGACTGGGGAGTGGGGGCCGGTGAGTTTCTGGATGCTGTTGGCAGCCATTCCGTTAACGCCGGATGGAAAACGGATCATTTCGGTGAACCGGGAAGCGCACCTTCGTTCGATCTCAAACAAATGGTTCTTCTTTCCTCCGAAAAAGATTTTTTTGCCAATGTCGAATTAGAAGCGATCAACCATTACGTCGATCGCCTTCGCGATTGTGTGGTCAACCTAGACGCCCAGGTATCGTTATCTAAAGATCTCGTTGTTCAAGTTGACTTATTGCCTGATGATCCTCCGGTTTTTTCCTTGCCAAAAGATCAACCCGAATGGAATTGGGAGAGCAGAAAAAGGCTAATTCATGAAATGAAGAAGGTTCCGGCCGTCTATGCAAAAAAATATCAGATCCAGTTTCTTCTTTGTTTTGGGGTAACCCCTGATCATAAGCGGATTCGTCGGCGGTGACCGTGTAATACGAGGTGAGAAGCAATTCAATTAGAGCAGTCCCGTTTACGCTATGTCTCTCGGATTATCAGAACGCTCACTCTTAGACTTCAACAATAAATATTTCGCTTTATAGCAGTGACCAAACTATCCGGAAAAACTTCTAAAAACCGGACTGCTTCAACGAAGGAATCCTTTATAGCCAAGAGTGAATTGCTTCCGTTTTTATTGCTATTCTTAACTGATCGCTTAATGAATACCTGTTTATCCTCATTTGAGAATTTCACCTCCTCTTCATACTCATTTTCTCCATCAGCGAGAATGATCGGCGCAAAATAAATCCGCTCCACCCTATCCGTATAATCTCTCAAATCAATATTCTGATTCAGCCGATCCTCCAACTCCGGCAACAACATTGCCAGGTCGCGATAATCCTCGTGGACGATGGCGCCGAAGCGAAATTGTCGTTCCTGATTGCCTGCCATAGCTATTAAGTATCTCGTTTATTACCCGGTGGTCGAATTAACGGCGCCGGGCGACGCACATTTTCCGGATGCGTTGGGTAATGATAAATTTTGATCTTTTCTTGTCGGATGCACTCTTGCAAGGTACCGGTATATTGCGTTACATACAAGAGGTGGTTATCGATATGCCAAGTACCGTAGCGGTCTTTTTCACCTTTGCGGGTAACGCCATACTTCCAGGTTTCATTCTTGTAGAGAAAGATAGTACTTTTTCCCGGACAATTAAAGCAGGGGTAGTATCCGTCCCTGGCTGCCAGGAGAGCATATTGCTCGCAATTTTCCAGCTCATCCAATTCCTTGTCCAGCTTCGCCTGCCGGTACGGAGCTATTATGGGCTTGCCATTCTCGTCAAATTCGAGAAAATCATTTTTGAAAATGAAGGCGACTGCTAACAGAAAAATAAGGCCAAAGAGCAGCCATTTACCGGGCATTTGCGGATCGCTGTTTGTGGATTTCGGTGCTGTGACTGGTCCGATGTTAAATATCATGGCTATGGGTTTAGGTGTTACTAAATTTTTTGTTGTGTGACCGAGTATAGTTCCGAATAAGAGTAAATAACGAAAGCAATCAGCGCGGAGAGCGTTAACTGGATCATTAAATCCGGAAGTTGACAGTAATAGAGGATGTTAATCCAGCATTGCACAAAAGCAAAAATGATTAACATGCTTTTCTTAGCTTTGTGAATGGTTAACAGGAGAGCGGTGATTTCCGAAACGCTTCCGAAGATGTATCCAAGGACTAAGCTATCATCTTGACTGACCCGACTGACTAAGTGGGCCACGTGGTGTATCTGGATGCTCAACGCTCCTACTAAAGTTAGAAAGATAATTGCTTGGGAAGTAGCCCAGGTAGCCACTTTTTCGACGGCCTGAATGAGTTGAGGTTTTGCCGGAGAAGTAGCAGGAGCCTGCGTTTCTGGACTTTTAGCTTTTAACTTTCGACTTTTGGTTTTTGACTTTTGCGCAGGCGACTGACCATTAGTAGATGGCTGAGCATGTAAAGCATCAAGTCGTTGTTGTATAATATCCTTTTTTTCACCCCTGGCAGTATTTAACCTGTATTGGAGTAACTCGATATAGGCTTCGTGGCTGAGTTCGGTGGCCGTTGCTTCATTTATGAGGTCAAGCCGTTGCAGCGCCTCCAGGCAGCGCTGATGAGAACTGTAAATACCGGGCCAGATATCAATCGTGGAATACATCATAACCTAAACATTAAAACAAATATAGTCTTTTAACGACATTTAAAAAAGTCCTTTAACGATAATTTTGCTAATGGAAGGCAAAAAACTGAACCGGATTAGGGATGTATTGCGCAAGCAGGGGCGGACTAACAAGTGGCTATCGACACAAATAGACCGGAATGAGGTGACTGTTTCCCGTTGGTGCCGGAATGTTCAGCAGCCGGACCTGGAAACCCTTTACAATATTGCGAACCTACTAAATGTCCATGTTTGCGAATTGCTGGCTGAGGAGTTTCCTAAGAAGGATGGAGATGAAAAATAAGCTCACGTGCTTAGTAGATTGGCCACTAAAGAAGAAAGTGCAACTCAACTAAGAAGAATTTTGCTTCACCGAAATGAATGCCCGATAAAGTATTTTTGACAATATATGTCCTTAGTAATGTACTAAGGGTGAGATCTTCTCAAATGGGCCGAAATGGATATTCATGAGAAGGCCGAAAAGTAGAGATTTGGTAAAGGATTGTCCTTAGTAACCTTTCAATTGTACTAAGGCAAAAATATACTCCAGCTGATTGAAGAGCCTGGATTTCATCCTTAGTCCCTTACTAAGGAATAATCGTCACTCCTACCCTATTATTTCAGGGGCCTATACAGGATGAGTATGATTTCGGAGCTAGTGCTTAGTTCAAATTGAAGAGAAATTCCCCTTAGTATGGAACCCAAAGAACTTAAGTTTCTGGAAAGAACTTTTCCCTTAGTAATAGAGCTAATTAGTAGGTACTGTTATGCTTAGATCGGGCGTTTGATAAGTACTTTTCTCTTTAGTTGTGAACTAAGGGGAAAAACAGTTTATTTTTCTCAACATCTGGGATAAAAATCACTTTACAATCTTGTCTGAAGAAATGCGATATTCAAAGGAGTTGTCCCAGGAAAAGTATAAGGTTGTTTTGATTATCCTATATAGGAACCGAGCTTCTTAGAATCAATTTGTCTCAAAATTTACCCGTTTCCACCGTTTCCACCGTTTCCAATATAGGAAATGGAAACGGTGGAA
>JBGTCB010000233.1:0-2320 GCA_041748995.1 Saprospiraceae bacterium
AGACAGGCATAGTTTGTTTGACCGAATAAGAAAAGGGGGTACTGGTTGATCCATAAGCAATTACGTTTCTTGTGTTGGATCGGAGATGACTGAGGTTTCTGTCTAAAATTCACAGGATTAACGGATACATTCAAAAATCCAGCCAGAATTCAATATTGATATGTTTTTTTGAAAGTGCCTGCCTCACATTATATAGTGAAAGAATACTTCCGAATTCTGATGATCAACTAAAAAAATATATGGAAAATCTTTAATACAAAAATTTTTAGTTTTGGTCATGTAGTTCATTGTCTACTGAAGGCTTGTCGTTAATTCTGGTTCCTTTTGGGATATACTGCGCTAAAAGTACCGGGAGTACAGTTTTAATGAAATTAGCTTGTCATCAATCAGGACTCACCATAGATCCTGCTATCCCTGCACTTGAAGTCCTGCCTATCGCAGATCTCAGAATTATTCAACATTCTTCCACTGTACAATGTACCAGTTAGATTGCCTCTTTGACCGGATCTATCTCCAATACCAGATCATCCTGATCGACCAACTCCTTTGCGGCAAGGAAAATTCTGATAATTTCACCAGCCATGGGTGCAGTAACCGTGCTTTCCATCTTCATCGCTTCAATGATAAAAAGGGGATCATTGACCTCCACTTTCTGTCCTTCTTTCACTAGTATGGATGACAGACTACCCTGTAGAGGTGAACCAATCTGGGTTATTTTTTCGGCTTTCCTGCGAACTTTTCGCTCTACTTTAGATGACTTGTCAAATACCGGTATCACTCTGCTTTGACCATTTAATTTAAAGTAAACCATCACATCGCCACCGGCATCCGGTTTAGAACAATTGACGTATTGTACCAGCAAGTTTTTACCTTCTCCCAACTCAATCAGGATTTCTTCATTTTCTTTCAAGCCATAGAAAAAGGCTGGAGTGGGTAACGTTCGTACCACACCATATAGATCATAGTGCTGAAAAAACTCCTCAAAGACTTGAGGATATAGCTGGGAGGACAGAAAGTCGTTGTAATTTACATAGGGTCCATATTTTTGCTTAAAGGACTCAAATTCTCCCTCAAGATCAATGGGTTCAAGATATTCATTCGGACGATTGGTGTAAGGGGAGTCATCCTTAAGAATGACTTTCTGCAGTTTTTGCGGAAATCCGTTATGTGGCTGTCCAATTTCTCCTTTAAACAGGGATCGGACACTTTCGGGAAATGACAGCGTCTCTGCTTTGTCAATAATATCCTCTTTTTCCAGCTTGTTGGAAGTCATAAACATCGCCATATCACCTACCACTTTAGATGAAGGTGTCACCTTGATGATGTCTCCAAAAAGCTCATTGGCTGCTTTGTAGTTTTCTTTGATTTTTTCAAATTGATCTTCCAGACCCAATCCTCTGGCTTGTGGACGGAGATTACTGTATTGTCCACCTGGAATTTCATGATCATAAACACTGGCGGTACCGGAACGCAATTCTGTTTCAAATGGGTAATAGTAGGTCCGAACCACTTCCCAGTAATCGGCATATTTATTAAGACTCTGCAGATTGATCTCCTTCTCGCGGGGATGTCCTCTGAGCATTGCTACGATCGAGTTAAAACTAGGCTGCGATGTGAGTCCCGACATCGAACTGACAGCTACATCAATAACATCCACACCGGCATCAACCGCTTTAAGGTAAGTGGCCGATTGAATGGATGACGTGTCATGCGTATGTAAATGGATGGGGATGGTAAGCACCTCCCGCAAAGCGGAAATCAATATCTCAGCAGCGATAGGTTTCAATAGACCTGCCATGTCCTTAATGGCGAGGATATGAGCACCTTCATCTTCCAACCTTTTGGCGAGATCCAGATAATATTGCAGGTTGTACTTCGTTCGCGAAGGGTCTGATACATCTCCCGTGTAACAGATGCATGCTTCAGCCAGGGCGTCCGTTTTTTCCCGGACCACACGGATACTGGTTTTCAGATTTGGAATCCAGTTTAATGAGTCGAATATTCTGAAGAGATCGATTCCATTCTCCCAGGCTTTAATGACAAATGACTCAATGAGGTTATCCGGATAGGCTTTATAACCAACACCATTAGATCCTCTGAGAAGCATCTGGAAGAGAATGTTTGGGATAGCTTTCCGAAATAGTTGCAGACGGGTCCAGGGATCTTCCCGTAAAAACCGCATTGCAACATCGAAAGTGGCCCCACCCCATACCTCCATGGAGAAAACTTCCGCCCCATGTACTCTGGCAAAACCATCCGCGATTTTTAACATATCATAGGTGCGCATCCGGGTAGCCAGCAAAGATTGATGAGCATCCCT
>JBGTCB010000234.1:0-13847 GCA_041748995.1 Saprospiraceae bacterium
GTTCAATCCATGGATTAGAAATAGTGAATTCAATGAAATGAGGGATTTAGGTAGCCTCTGAATCAGCCGGTTGCCAAAAAAAAAGCAGCCTCTCCGTACAGGAAAGGCCACTTTTCTTTACAATCTACTTACTTTATCTACCTAACTATTGCAAATTTCTTACCGATGATAAACTTATCATTGAGTATTTGCAACAGATAATTTCCAGTCTGAAACCGGTCTACATTAAGCTGTAAAGTTCCGAACGCCGGTTGTCGTTGAGACATCAGCAATTTACCATTGAGATCAAAAATGCTGAGTTGAACTTCTCCGGAAAGTTGTAGTGCCGTCAAGTCAATATTCATAATATCGATCGCCGGATTTGGATAGAGTTTCACATCCGAAGGATTCAGGAAGTCACGGGTTGAAGTTGCGGGATCGATAAAAGAGTACTCACCCGTTGCCGAATTGAAGTGAATATTATAGGTGCCCGCCACGGTCACAATGTTTGGTCCGTTTTGAGTGCCGATACCACTGGGAAAATCGACTGCTCCCCAGTTGACAGTCCAGGCGGTGTCTGCTCTGAATTTGACTCCATCATCATCCGCACCGGCATGGGAAGTAATCATGACGTTGGTCGCTGTCCATACCTGAGGATCTTCCGGATCAACTTCCAGGAAAAGGTCTCTGGATGCATCATCTCCTGGCCAGTCTCCGAAAGGACCGGATTTTCCTACAAGAGAAATGGCATCGTATTCAATGATTTCTTCAAAACTGTACGCGCCGGTAAAGGAGTTAAAGCGGATCAAATAGTCACCCCCGGTTATCGGAATGTCAGCCCCACCCATAGTGGCTATACCGCTGGGAAAGTCTCCACCTCCCCAATTGACTGCCCAATCATTGTCTGCCCGGAATTTTGCCTCTCCATCAAGTAGTTCAATACGTAATGTCCAAACAGAAGGATCAGCAGCACTTTTCACCAGGTCTATGTCATCACCTTCCCATCCGTTGGGAGTAGCACTCCCTATGATACCAATGCTTTCGTAGATAACAACTTCTTCAAAATTATAAATACCTGTTGATGAATTGAAAGATACTACGTACTTTCCAGCAATGGCTGGGATCGTATCTCCATCAAAAATGGCAGTATCGGACGGAAATCCGGAAGCTCCCCAAACCACTTCTCCATCGTTGGCAGTAAACTGGAGTCCACCATCTGTGAGGTCAATGTTGATTGTCCACAAATTGGGATCGGTTCCATCTTTCGTCATCAGGGTGACTGAGTCCCATCCATTGGCAGTAGCATCTCCGATGAGTCCAAGATTTGTATAATCCACATTTTCTATAAAAGTGTAAGCACCGGTTGAAGTGTCAAACATGATCTGGTATTCACCGGCATTGGGAATCGGGATATCCGGACCTCCTTGTGTACCAATTCCTGAGGGAAAATCAGTTGCACCCCAGTTGACGTCCCAATTGTCATTTGCCCTGAATTTTGCAGCACCGGCAACTAAATCCAGGGTGATAAAAAATTTGTTGGAATCGGCAGGATCCTGATACATGTTGGTATCCTCATCCCAGCCTCCGGGAGTAGCGGAGCCGATGATTCCGATAGGTGATTGTACTGCAAAATTATAGTCCCCATATTTTGCATCCAGGGTGATATGGTAGCGACCGGCAAATACCGGGATATCGTCGCCATCCTGATATCCTACCCCGGTCGGAAAATCTAAATCATCATTTCCCCAATTGTAGACCCAGGCATCATCGGCCCTGAATTTCACAAGTCCGGAAGTCAGGTCTATTTCCAGGTGCCACAGATCCGGATCAAGAGTATCCTGAACCATATTGGTATCAGCATCCCACCCGAAAGGACCGGCCGATCCGATCAGACCCACGCTGGTGAATTCTGCGGTGCGGGCAAAAATATAGTCTCCTGATTCGCTGTTAAAGCGGATATTATATTCTCCTGAGTCAACAGGAATGTTTGGACCTCCCTGAACTCCGGTACCCTCCGGAAAATCTTCCGAGCCCCAGTCTATGATCCAATCATCATTTGCCCGGAATTTGGCTTCTCCCGTATTTAAGACTATAGTCAGCGTCCAAATGGCACTATCCACCGGATCCTGAACCAAATTTGTATCAGCACCCCAACCTCCTGGGGTTGCTTCTCCAATGAGACCTACAGTTGTTATCTGAGCTTGAAGTCCCATCGACAGATACATCAGCAGGGATAAAAGCAGTAAACGTTTTTTCATCTGTTGTAAATTTTTGGCATTTAGAATAGTAAATAAAATGTAAATATTGACTACAAGTTAACAATTTCTTCACTACGATGAATGTACATCAAAGGAGTTGTTGAAATGTTATATCCGGCGTTATGAGGGGTCTTCCTTGCAATATTTTGATAAATAGTTGATTCACAAATAAATGCGATCAATTTTTAATATGCTCTAATTTGAGCTCTGACGGAGTATGTTATACTTTTGTAATAGGTATCTGAGGGTATCGGTTGAGAAATAGTGGCATTGAAGCCAAAAAAAAACCAGATTTTTGCGTTACTATTAATTAACACATCATGTGCGACGTGTTTAACTCAACAAAAAACCAAACTGATGGTAAAAAAAGGGCACGACTTTCAAAAAATCACCTGGATTTTATTCTTCCTGACGATAACCTCATCCTTAATGGGTCAGCGGGAGATCCAGGGTACTATAACCGATGCTGCTACGGGAGAACCATTGATTGGAGCAAATATCCTGATCAAAGGTACCGCAGTGGGTACTGCGACGGATGTAGACGGTATCTATTTTCTAAGTGTCCCGGAAGGTTTCGATATTCTGGTGATTTCTTATACCGGGTATCAACTTCAGGAAATCACGATAGGAGACTCAGACCAGGTGGACATTGCCCTGGCGGCAGGGGAAATTCTGGGAGAAGTTATCGTCATCGGCTATGGTACGATTTTAAGGGAAGATGCCACCGGCTCGCTCCAATCGGTCAGTTCTGAAAGCTTTAACAGGGGTGCAATTACCAGCGCTCAGGAATTGTTAGCTGGTAAAGTACCCGGGGTCTCGATTACCACGGATGGTAGTCCCGGTGCCGGTTCTGCTATCCGGATCCGGGGTGAGTCATCATTGAGTGCGACCAATGATCCTTTAATTGTAATCGATGGTGTGCCGGTCGACAACAGTGGTATTTCGGGGAGCCGAAATCCGCTCAACGTAATAAACCCGAACGATATTGAGTCATTTACAGTTTTAAAGGATGCTTCTGCAGCGGCGATTTATGGCAACCGGGCAGCCGGTGGCGTTATCTTAATTACCACCAAGAAGGGCAAAGTGGGAGATAAATTGAAAGTAGGGTATACCGGGAATGTTTCCTTTGGTCAACGCACCAACTCCATTGATGTACTGACAGCCGATGAGTTTAGGAATGTCGTCATGGATTATTATGCGGAAGGCCATCCGGCACACGGACTTCTCGGTGATCAGAGCACCAACTGGCAGGATGAGATTTACCATACCGCTGTGGGTCATGATCATAACGTTTATCTGACCGGTAGTGTATCCGATTTACCGTATCGTATTTCCCTGGGATATACAGATAAGAACGGGATTTTAAAAACCGACAATTTTAATCGCTGGACCGCAGGAATCAATATGAACCCTGGTTTTCTGGATAATACGCTGCAGGTGAATTTTCACTTCAAAGGCATGTTAACCAACAATACCTTTGCTGATCGCGGGGCTATTGGAAATTCTTTGAGTTTTGACCCCACCCGCAGTCCATATGATCCGGACAATCGCTACGACGGGTTCACCACCTGGACCATTCCCAATGGAAATCCCAATGCTTTGGCTCCTACCAATCCGCTGGCCCTCCTGGAACTAAGAAGTGATCAATCGACCGTGCAACGATATCTGACCAATGTGGCAGCGGACTATCGTTTTCAATTCTTACCGGCTCTGAGAGCCAATTTGAATTTAGCGTATGACTACTCGAAGGGTGAGGGCACGGTAGTAGTGCCAAACACCGCATCTTTTGCCTTTGACGCGATCAATGGCGGAGGTGTTAACAATGAATATGGCCAGACCAAGAAAAATAGCCTTTTGGAATTCTATCTGAATTATAAAAAAGATATTGGGAAGAACGCACTGGACCTGATGGCAGGGTACTCCTGGCAACATTTTGAAGTGGGCAACACCTTCCGAAATTCAAATACTGCCGGTACACCTTCGGAGACGGTTGAAGGTTTCAATCCTGCGGAATACTTTCTGCTTTCGATGTATGGAAGGGTAAACTACAGCTATGATGACCGTTATTTGTTAACGGTTACTTTGCGACGGGATGGTACTTCGAGATTCTCACCGGAAAATCGCTGGGGCTTATTTCCGGCCGCTGCCCTGGCAGTAACAGTGATTAACAACGACCACCGGTACTTTAATAATGTCAAAGTAAGAGCCGGTTGGGGTGTTACCGGTCAACAGGATATTGGTGATTTTTATGCCTACCTGGCCAGATACCAACTGGGTTTTGAAAATGCCCGGTACCAGTTCGGGGATGAGTACATCACCACCATTCGTCCTAACGGATACGATTCCAATATTCGTTGGGAGGAAACGGAGACTTTTAACATTGGAATTGACTATTCGATCATAAGAAATCGACTTTCCGGTTCCATCGACTTGTATCAACGAAACACTTCCGATTTACTCAACCGGATTCCGGTACCTGCAGGAACCAACCTGACAAACTTTGTCACCACCAACATAGGGAATATGAGAAATCAGGGGGTGGAGCTCGCTTTTTCAACTACCCCGGTTCTGACGGAAAAGACCAGTTGGGACCTTGGAATAAACCTCGCATACAACTATAATGAGATCACAAAATTGACGGCTATTGATGATCCCAACTACGATGGGATTTTGACCGGTGGTATAGCCGGCGGTGTCGGAAGTAATATTCAGATTCACAGTGTTGGCTTCGCACCCAGATCATTTTATGTGTATGAACAGTTATTTGATGAGAATGGCCGGATCCTGGAAGGTGAGTTTGTCGATCAAAATGGAGATGGGCTGATCAATGAATTGGATAAATATCGTTTTGAAAAGCCAGCAGCCGATTATACCCTTGGATTTACCAGCCGGATTGCTATCGGCAATTTTGACTTTTCGTTTGCAGGGAGGGCTAATTTTGGTGGTTATGTGTATAATAATATTCAAACAGACATGGGGTATCTGGATAGGATCTACGGTACGACCGGGGTACTATGGAATGTCAATCAATCAGCCATTGACAATAATGCATCCGATCAGGCGAGTTTGACTTTCGGTGACTTTTTTGTCCGTAAAGCTGATTTTCTCCGGGTAGATCATATTACAGCCGGGTATAACTTTGACAATCTGATCGGCAGTTTCAGCCGGATCTACGCGACTGTTCAAAATCCCTTTATCATCACAAAATACGATGGTCTGGATCCTGAAATTTTTGGTGGTATTGATAATAATATTTATCCCCGCCCCCGAACAATGGTACTCGGCTTCAATGTGGAATTCTAAATGCTTTAATGTCCAATTCAATAATTAATCATGCTATTAATTATCCAAAAGATGAAATTGTCAACCCTCATTAAATTCGCCTCACTGATTATCATTTTAACGGTTTCGGGTTGTGTCGGTGATCTGGATACCATACCTCTCGATGAAGATGTGGTGACTGCCGCGGTGATCTATGATGACCCCCAGTCTTACCTTGGTGTCTTGGCTAAATTATATGCTGGTCTGGCAGTAACCGGACAGCAGGGACCGGCTGGACAGGGAGATATCGAAGGCATTGATGAGGGTTTTGGTCAATATTTGAGAATGTACTGGTATCATCAGGTATTGACAACGGATGAATCGGTGATCGGCTGGAATGATCAGACAGTTCGTGATTTTCATGCTCAGAACTGGAGTTCTGATGATGGATTTATTTTTGCGATGTACAGTCGAATTTTTTACCAGATAGCCTTGTGCAATGAATTTCTTCGTGAAACCACCGATCAAAAATTAAGTGATCGGGGTGTCGATGCAACGTTGGCTCAGCAGATCAGAAGATACCGTGCCGAAGCCCGTTTCTTGCGATCTCTCAGTTATTATCATGCGCTGGATTTTTTCAGAAATGTCCCATTTGTAACGGAAGAAGATGCGGTAGGGTCATTTTTTCCGGAACAAATTCAAGCTGCCGATTTATTTAGTTTCATTGAATCCGAATTGAAAGCGATCGAAACGGAGATTGCAACCCCCCGTTCGAATCCTTATGGAAGGGCTGATCAAGGTGCGGTTTGGATGCTACTTGCTAAACTTTATCTCAATGCAGGGGTGTATATAGGTACGACCAAGTATCTGGAAACGCTTGAATATTGTAATAAAATAATCAATGCCGGATATACGCTGGATCCTGAATACCAGAATCTTTTTTTAGCAGACAACCATCAATCACCGGAAATCATTTTCCCTATAAATTTTGATGGAATAAATACCCGTACCTGGGGAGGAATGACATTTATCATTCGTGCCGGTATCGGAGGTTCCATGGATCCTACCGCATCAGGGGTTGTCAGCGGCTGGGGTGGAACCCGGACCACACGACAGTTCGTCGAGAAGTTTCCGGATGACTTCGGAGGTGTTGTTTTGGAGCCGAATGAAGGTAGTACGGTCAGGTATCCCAAACTTTATGTGCCGGGTGCTTATCAGGGTTGGAATGCAAGCAATACACAGACCTCTTTGTCTTCTGTGAATAGCAACCGGATTTTTGAGGGTCATGTCTATTTCCCGGAGGACAATAGTCCATTCATGTTCACTACTATTCCCTCCTTTGCACTGAGATTGGGTGATAATAACGCCGATGGTACCCTTGAAATGAACGGAGATACGATTCGTGCCGATGAAGCCGGACTGTATTATATCCGGGTGGACTTAAATACCAACACCTATACTCTGGAAAAAAGAACCTGGGGCATTCTTGGTGATGCAACTCCAGCTGGTTGGGAAGGTGAGGATCTTGATTTGACCTGGAATGCAGATGAACAGGCTCTGGAAATCACCCTTGATTTTATTGCAGGTGATTTTAAGTTCAGGGCTAATGATGATTGGCAGGTTGAGCTGGGAGATGAAAATGGTGATGGCCTTTTAACACAGGGTGGATCTAACATTCGCATAGAGCCGGGTTCCTATCGCATATTGCTATATCTTGACAAACCCGATTATACCTATGCCATTTTCTCCACCAGTTTTGATCAGAGGGGATTATTTTGGAGTGATGGCCAGAACCTGGATATTGCCGATATCACGATCTTCACCGAGGGTTATGCAATCAATAAATTTAAAAATGTTACATCGGAGGGTGTTGCCGGATCTAATTCCGATTTCCCGGATACCGACTTTCCTATGTTTCGGCTTGCAGATGTTTACCTGATGGCCAGTGAGGCAATTTTAAGAAGTGGTGGGGATCGTGGTCAGGCGTTAAACTATTTTAATCTGGTGAGCAGCCGGGCTTATGGTTCATCTTCGGGAGGCATCCAGGATGCTGATCTGGATCTGGATATGATACTTGATGAACGGGCCAGGGAGTTGTATTGGGAAGCTCACCGGCGTACGGATCTCATACGTTTTGGCCAGTTTTCTAATTCCACTTACCTGTGGGCATGGAAGGGTGGTGTGCCTGAAGGCCGCACGGTTGAATCATTCCGGGATGTTTTTCCTTTACCTTCTTCTGATCTTGGTGCCAATCCCAATTTGGTGCAAAATCAGGGTTACTGATGGTCTTCTGTTTTCCAGATCATCGACCAGGGATGAAAATACTGGTCATTCTGTTGCTTCACTCGCAGATTCTGATGATGAGTGGACAGGAATTCTATTTCGGTGCCGACCAGTCTTACGTAAACGAAATGGAAGACTGTGGAGCCGATTACAGAGAGAATGGCCAGAGTAAGGATGTATATCAGATCTTTCAGGACCATGGTTGCAATTTGGTTCGATTAAGGCTTTGGCACAATCCGGCCTGGTATGACCACCTGAATCAGGGAAAGCGATATTCCGATTTGCCGGATGTGATCAAAAGCATTCGCAGGTCGAAAGACCATGGGATGAAAGTTTTGCTGAACTATCATCTTTCGGACAATTGGGCGGATCCTTCCAAACAGTTAGTACCGGCAGCCTGGGAAGGAGTCGTGGACGATCTGCCCTCCCTGAAGGATTCTCTATATCAATACATCTATCAATCCTTGATGACTTTATACGATCAGGATCTGCTTCCGGAAATGGTGCAAATGGGTAATGAGACCAATAAGGGAATCTTACTATCTCCTGAAGATAATCAGACCTGGACTTTAGATTGGACCCGTAATGCAATCTTGTTTAATGAAGGTATCCGGGCAGTTCGGGCAGTGACTTTGGAGACGGGTATTCCGGTTAAAGTAGCATTACATGTGGCCGGACCAGCCGATATAGAATGGATGATTGACCAATTTGTTATTCATGGAGTTGTCGACTTTGATATTATAGGAATGTCCTACTATTGGGCGTGGCACAAACCGGTTACGATCGAAGAGACGGGTGCAGTGATCAAAAACCTGAAGGAGAAATATGCCGGTAAAGAGATTATGGTCGTTGAAACGGGTTATTTATGGACCACAGACAATGCGGATGCAGCACCAAATATCATCAATGAGCAGCATCCTGACTATTTACCGGCTAAACCGGAAAATCAAAAAAAATGGTTGATCGATCTCACGACCGAAGTGATTAAACAGGGAGGCAACGGAGTCATTTACTGGGAACCTTCCTGGGTGTCAACTCCCTGCTACAATCAATGGAATCAGGGCTCTCATCAGGATCACGCTACTTTTTTCGATTTCGATCATAATCTGCTGATATCCGGTGGTATTGAATGGATGGAACATGATTACAGCCCGGGTACACCCGCTTCCGATGCTGCTTTGAGAACACTGGAGATTCATAGCTCCGCAGGTGCACTGGTGGTCACTTTCCCGTCCGGGATGTTTATAAACGACCTGCATTTTATACTGGCCGACACGCTGGGAAGAATTGTGGATACCGGAGAAATCAGGGATTATCCCTTCAGGGTCGACTGTAGCCACTTGACATCAGGGGCCTATTTTTTCACTTTATTGCAGAATTCCAGAGTCATGATGAGCAAGAAAATAGTGCTCTGAATATTCTTCAGGATAAGACAGTTGAAATCCGTATGGTACATATCCACTACAATCCAGGAATCCGTAAAGATATCCGTTCCGGATTTTAAAATTTAGATTTTACTCGCTAACGCACTGATCTTATTCTGATTACACCTTTCGGGTGCAGTAAAAATTCAATAGTATTTTCCCGGATATTTGCTCCCTTTTGAAATGCGGGTAAATATTTACGATCTTTACATTATAGGAGGGTGTTGAAATACCCAATTTGCGCTGATATTTATGAAATCATTTTTTTTGTAAAAAGACTGCAGCCGTTCTCGTCGTTCTGACTTTATTGATCCCCTGCCCGGCATGCCTCGGCAGACGGTGTCAGTAGTTACGACCCGGTAGCTTCCTTCGTCTCGCCGCGTCAGAAAAGCGACGATTTACGTCTTCAGCATCAAACTGAGTATTTCAATAGCCTTCCAGGTTGAAAGCTTGTGGAGTAATTACTTGTCATTATCAACATAATTTGCAGGATAGGATTTTAGAAAAATAAAAATCATTCAACCTGATAATCAGTAAGTTTTGGATAAAATCAGAATAGCCTTAATTAATATTCATGGCCTTTTAAAGGGTTCGGGACTGGAAATTGGCCGTGACTCCGATAACGGTGGACAGACCCGGTATGTATATGAATTGGCTGAGTATTTGTCACGTGATCCACATGTATTGCATGTGCATTTAATTACGAGGCTGATTGAAGATCCCAACCTGGATAATTCCTATGCCCTGCCGGTTGAAATCATTAATGATAAACTCGATATTCGCCGGATTCCCTTTGCAGGTAAAAGATACCGTATGAAAGAGGAATTATGGGACCATTTGGATGAATTTGTGGCAAATACCATTAAATATCTTAAGGCCAATAAGATTTTTCCTCATTGGATTCATAGTCATTACGGTGATGCCGGATATGTTGCATGTGAGTTGTCGACACTTTTAAAAGTACCATTTGCCCACACTGGTCATTCTCTAGGTATTGCAAAGAAAGAAAAGGTGCAGGCGATGGGTATGACAGAAGAGGAGGGTGAACGTAAATTCAAATTCAGTAAGCGAATAAAGGCAGAAACCAGAGTGCTCAAACAAGCTTCCTTTATTATCACTTCAACAGCACAGGAGATAGAGACTTACCGGCTTTATGACGGTCATGAACAAGCTACATTTAATGTCCTTCCTCCCGGAATCGATATCGACAAATTTTTACCTTATTATCAGTTTAATATTTCCGGTGATAACATTGAAGAGGAGAATCAACGGAAATATTGGGTGGGTGAATACATTGAAAAATTCCTGTCGCAACCGCAGAAACCATGCATTCTTGCATTATCAAGACCGGACAGACGAAAAAATCTGCATACCCTGATTGATGTCTTTGGCAAAGATAAGGAATTGCAATCGCTGGCAAACCTGGTGATTTTTGCCGGTATCCGAAAGGATATTGAAAAGATGCCGGAAAATGAACGTGAAGTTCTGGTGCAGATCTTATTACAGATGGACAAATATGACCTCTATGGTAAGCTGGCAATTCCTAAAAAACATGATGTCGAAAATGAAGTGGCCACTATCTATCGGTATTGCGCAGAGAAAAGAGGAGTTTTTGTCAATCTCACTCTCCACGAAAACTTTGGCCTGACCATCATTGAATCAGCATGTAGCGGTCTTCCGGTAGTTTCCACTAAAAATGGTGGTCCTGCCGAAATAATCCCAACGTGTAAAAATGGCGAGTTAGTGGATCCTCTTAACTTCCAGGAAATTAAAGACGCGATCATTAAAATTCTGACTGATGAACAATTATGGCGGAGATACTCGGATGCGGGAATTATCAATGCGCCAAAATTCTATAGTTGGGAAAAACATGTCAGCCAGTATATTAAATGGGTATTGGATGCGCTTAGGAAGTTTGAAGATCGAAAGGTGGAAATGAATGGTGAGGCACATATGAAAAGTGCGGGGATTTTACTAGCTACTGACATCGATGGCACCATGATCAGCGAAGAACTGGGTCATCCGGGACTACTTGAATTAAGACATGTTCTGGAGAAACGGAAACCAGAATTTGCACTGGCTTATGCATCGGGCAGATCTGTCCGGTTAGTAAAGGAAGCCATTAAAAATTTTGCTCTTCCCCAACCCGATTTTCTGGTTTGCGCGGTGGGAACGCAAATTTATTATCGCCAGGGTCAGGAATACTTTATTGATAAGGGGTGGAGTAATTATCTGGACCGTAACTGGAAGCGAGATGAAATAGAAAAACGTCTGGATCATCTGCATTTTCTCGAATTGCAGGAAGCGGAAGGCCAGAATCCCCACAAAATATCCTACTTTTTAAAAAATAAAATCTGGAAACCGGATCAGATAGACTCCATCCTGGGTCAATACCGCGCACAGGTGTCGTTGATTATGTCGCATGACCGGTTTTTAGATGTTCTACCCAGAAGGGCATCCAAAGGTAAAGCATTGAGATATATATGTAAAAAATGGTCTATTCCATATTCCAAACTGTATACTGCCGGTGATTCCGGAAATGACTATGATATGTTGGTGGGTTCAGGTAAGGGAATCATTGTCGGAAATTCAGCACCGGAGTTAAGCGATCTCAAAGCCGGTAAAAGTCTTTATCGGGCAAAAGCTTTGGCCGCAGCTGGGGTACTTGAAGGATTGCGACACTTTGGAGCCTTCTAGGTTATGCACATGAAGGAGTTTCTGATCGAATTAAGTCCGGATAACTACATTTTCCTGACTTCCAAACCGCAATCCAGATTTGGTTTTTCAACGAATTATAACTTATAGACAATGTACGCAGGAGCCGGTTATAGTGACTGGGAAATTGGTGATATCGATGTTTTCTTTCACAAGGGTGTCTATCATTTATTTCACCTGATCATTCCTAATCATGATTATATTGCTCATGCGATCTCACAAGATGGTTTTACCTGGAAGAGAGTGAAAAATGCACTCTTCGTGGGTCACCCTGGTGCCTGGGATGATGATATGTTGTGGACCATGCATACGGCCATTTATCAGGACCAGTTTCATCTGTTCTACACCGGGTTGAGTCTTCGTGAAAGGGGAATGATGCAGTCTATCGGTATTGCCGTCAGTGATGATCTCATGGATTGGACCAAAATCAGGAATAGTCGTTTTCCTGTCCGGTCACAAGCGCCTTATTACGAAGACACGCAGAACAATCCGCGGCAATGGCTTAGCTTTCGGGATCCCTTTTATTACCAGGAAGACGACCGTCATTTTCTCCTGGTTTGCGCCCGCTCTGCCACCGGACCTCTTTCGAGAAGGGGTTGTGTCGCTGTATTGGAAATGACGGACAATGAATTGATCTCCCTGCCTCCTTTGCTCTATCCCCGAATGTATGATGATATTGAATGCCCTTGCTTATTTCGAATCAAGGACAATTACTATTTGGTAGGCTCTATCAGAGAAGATATTAAAGTGCGCTATTGGTTTAGCCCCGAGTTGCTGGGAGAGTATCATTCTTTCCATTCAGACATTTTATTGCCCAGAGGTAATTATGCAGCGCGGGTTGTGAAGGACGACAGACACTGGCTGATCTTTAATTTTTACTTCATGGATGGTAGTGTGAATACCAGGAGAGTGCTTCCTCCTCCCAAACAATTGGAAGTTGACCCGGATGGCAGATTGACATTAAAGAGCTATTACCGTTTTGATGAAATGGTTTTGCGGCATATGACGCAGGAAGATTTCCCCGCGGTCACCCGACTTTTGGGAAATCCCACTTCAGTGTTTCATCAGGATTCAAAGGGATGGATGTTATCCAGCCGGAGTGGTTATGAACTTTTCTATATGGAAAGTCCGTCACCATCTTACATCTGGGAAGGAACGGTCAGGTTGGTGGGCCTCGGGAAATGTGGATTTATGTGTGATATTGACGGGGAGGGAAACGGTTATTTTATTCCCTTTGATCTGGTGAATGGGGTAGTCAGTATTCGACGTTGGGGTATGAATCCCACTAATATGAAGGAGGTTTTTATATTTGCCGATTTACAGACCAATTTATTTAAAGTACCGGAAGACCGGTCCTTTGATTTTCGCATGATTCGATACGGTAATTATTTCGAATTATCGATTCATGGTATTGTCCTTCTCACTTTAATTGACTATACTTTTTCCGCACCGGGATTTGGATTGTATTCCGCTTCGAGTGAAATTTATTTAAGTAATAGTGTATGGAAAGAACTACCGGAACCTATACTGGAGTATGCCAGTCAGGAGACCACTGAACCGGGATGACAAGTATCGTGTATTAGCTTTATATCTACTGTTTTATAAATTTTCCGATATATAGCGTATCGTGGGATGTTAATTGAACCAGGTATATTCCTGCTGCGAGCTTATTGGGTAATTGGACACTAATCCAATCAATCCCGATTTCATTGTTGGTTTCAACCAGCTGACCTGTGATGTCATAGACGATGAGATTGATTATGTTTTCGGGTTTAGGTACTTCAATGACGAGTTGCCGGTTTTCGAAAACTATGTTTGGATAAATCCGGGCTTCAGCTACCTGGACATTTCTTGTCGAAGTAATAAAGTCATCCGGTGTATCTACTTTTAAGTTGGTATAGATACGATATTCTCCGGGCAAAAATGT
>JBGTCB010000235.1:0-5015 GCA_041748995.1 Saprospiraceae bacterium
TTTGTTTTCGTTAAAAGAGCCGATACCGGAAATCTCATGTGAAGGATTGGAACGTGTAAAGGTTACCCATACAAAATTATCATAGCTGTCACAAGTAAAAGCAGCGTCATCAACCACTACGATCAGCGGAAATCCTGCTAAATTAAAGTGACTGAGATGCGAGCTTAGGATATCTAATTCGGTTTGTGCTTTTTTATAATTGTCGAATTTAATTCCATCGATGACCAATATACCTTTATCAAGGATTTTTATGCCTGAAAACGTATCGGGCAATTGAATATCACCCGGAGGCTCACCACTGAGTTGTCTGATAGGCTGACCACAACAGGCCATAACTACTTTAGACCCTTGATTCCAGCCTGACCCGCTGTAATCCAGTGTATCAATAGTGGTCCGGGTATAAAAGTGTAAATCTCTACGCCAGTCTATGCGTTCTAAAACATGCTGAAGAAAAGATGGAATATCATAAGCAGACAAGGAATGATCCTGATCCTCAGCAGCAATAATTAAGTATTTCGCCAGTGAAGTCTGTCCGGATCCTAAAATATGATTGGCCTGGGTCAGTATCTCCTCCGGAGTGGATTGCCGGAATGGCATGTACCGTTCACTTCCTACAGCAAGCAGAAGAGGATGAACACCGGCTACGTCTACGGCATGAATCTGTCTGACTCCCGGAAATTCAGCTGGTAACATCGGACCAACTAACTGATGGATGAGATAACCAAAACCGGAATCTTCCTGGGGTGGTCTGCCCACAACGGTAAAGTGCCAGATTGCATCCTTACGGTGAAAGACATTTTCCACTTTCATAACCGGAAAATCATGCTGCAAGCTATAGTATCCCAGGTGATCCCCAAAAGGACCTTCCGGTTTTTGTAACGATTTGTCAATGATCCCGGTAATCACGAAATCGGCGTCTTCGCTCATGACAAATCCATCCTGCATACGATATCGGAATCGCCGGCCTCCCATCATTCCGGCAAAAGTTAGTTCCGATAAACCTTCCGGCAGAGGAAAAATCGCTGCCAATGCGTGCGATGGCGGACCACCTACAAAAACAGACACCCTGAAGGGTTCTTCGGACGACTGATACAAACGATGGTGAATACCGATACCCCGATGTAATTGATAATGCATACCTACCTCACGGTCTATCTCATATTGATTGCCGGACAACTGGATGCGATACATCCCAACATTGGACTGCATGATCGAATGAACACCGGGAGGCAAAGTCAGCACCTGAGGTAATGTAATGAAAGCTCCTCCATCCATAGGCCAGGATTTGATCTGGGGAAGATTTGAAATGGTGGTCCTCTGCCACTGTTTTCCTGGTAATCTTTTTCTTAAGGGCAGGGCTGTCAAGGCAGTAAAAGGCGTTCTCCAATATTTGAGAGGATCTTTCAAACCACGGGCAGGATCGGCTTTTAACTCGATGACTCTCTTCACCCGGTCGAGAGTATGACGAAAAAGAAACTCAGTCCGTTCATTGGTACCATAAAGGTTGGACAGGCCCGAAAAAGTACTTCCTTTTATCCGGGTAAACAAGAGAGCCGGACCTTTGGCATCATACACCCGCCGATGGATCTCCGCGATCTCAAGATCCGGATCAATCTCCTCTTTGATTTCCAATAGATGATTATGATCTCTTAAATCGTCAACACAGTCGCGTAATGTCTTATATGGCACTATAAAATAGTAGTTTTCATCTCAAAGTTAAAAGTCTAATCAAAGTTAAAAGTGAAAAGTCGAAAGTTAAAAGTCTGGAGTCGAATGGCGCATGTGATACGTACTCAAAGTTAAAAGTCTAACGGTAAAAGTGTAAAGTCGCATAGTGCATTTGATGCCCCTTTTTGCTTTATACTTTATACTTTCTACTTTCAACTGGACTAATCCTTGAGCCCAACGCACTGAGAATCCGAACGCTCGATTGCTAGTGCGCATGACGGCATCGCTGCTGAAGAAGTTGAGGTAGCGAGAAATGGTACTGCTCACCGTACTACTCCAATAGATGCCATTGGAACCGACATTGCCATGGCCTGCTGAGTAAGGAAAATCATCGCCGCCATGGATATGGCTGCATAAATGGTCATTGATCTTGTCATGTTTACCAGATTTTTATGTTTCTAAATGTTTCTACCATGTCTGCAGTAGATGGAACGAGGTGAACTAACTTACCAATAGAAATATAGGCAAAATAGCTTACCGCATGCATAACAGCCATCAACAATGAGCTTGCTTAAATCATGCAAGTCCGAAGCTTACCTATGTGCTTTTGACTTTTACCTTTTCACTTTCCACTTTTTCCTATCCACTTTTTTAAGATACTAATGTGCATTGCCCGTCTCAGACCCCCTGAGCTCAAAAAATGCTGCTTTTCTAATCCACAGTTACACCTTATCAGGATCAGGATGGATGTAGGGGTTCCGATAGGCCCGTGTTAGCAGGTCGGTTGCTTCCGGATCATTTAAGACGGTACGACTGACCGGATCATAGGAAAGAGGCCGGCCCAGGTCCATCGCCATATTAGCCAGTATGCAACTTGCCGTCGAGATATGACCTTCCAGAATATCGGCAACCGGAAACGAATTTTGTTCAATCGCATAGAGAAAATCCAGCATATGTGCCCGGGTAGCGGGGGCAGCATGCAGTTCTATTTGTGCTTCGGTCACATCCTCCGGATATTTCTCCGGTTCGAACAGGACATCGGCATGCAGTTTCTCACCGTCTTTGTCGACCGGAGTAAAATCGTATTGCATGACACTGGCTTCCAGCGTACCCTCATCACCGTAGATTTTCAGTGACCAGGGATAATCAGGATCTGCCGGGGCACCCCACGACCGGTGTTGCCACACCATATTCATATCTGCATATTCAAATACGGCACTTTGCGTATCGGAGATGTTTGATTTACCTTCTTTTTGCACAAAGATGCCACCCTGTGAGCTTATTTTTTCCGGCCATCCAACTCCCAACATCCATCGGGCGGTGTCGAGCATATGCACGCACATATCACCGACGATTCCATTACCATATTCCATAAAAGTGCGCCACCATCTCAGATGGGGTAGTCCATCATATGGCCGCATAGGAGCCGGGCCTGTCCACAACTCATAGTCAAAAAAGTCAGGTACTTTCTCGAGTGGAGGATTTCCATTGTGTCGCATATGGTAATAGCAGCAAAGATCCACATGAGATACTTTGCCAAGTAACCCCTGATCAACGATATTTTTTTTGGCTTCCACCAGGTGGGGTGTGCTTTTACGCTGGGTACCTACCTGCACCACTTTCTTGTACTTCCGGGCCGCTGCAACCATAGCCTCACCTTCTATGACATCAACACTAGTAGGCTTCTGCACATAAACATGGGCACCGGCTTTTAAGACATCGATGCATTGCAACGCATGCCAGTGGTCGGGAGAACCAATTAAAACAATATCAAGTTCATTTTCAGCTAGCAGTTGTTTATAGTCTTTATAGAGCTTGGGTACTTTTCCTGATTTCTGACGTTTACTCACCAGCTCGCCTGCGGCTTCCAGCATGTTCCGATCGGGATCGGCCAGAGCTACCACATCCACATTGGTCACCTGAATAAGCCGGAAAAGGTCACTTTTACCATACCATCCGGTGCCGATCAGGGCTACTTTCCAGGCTTTATCGGTAAAAACCAAATCCAGGCCAGACATACCAAAAGTACTGAAGGCCAGGGTGGCCGAAGCATTTTTCAAGAAATGCCGGCGATTGATATTGAAGAGTTCCATGTGAATGACTTTTGACGAGACTCTAAAATAATAAATTCGGGATAAAGAGGAGGAGGCGCAGGGTCCTGACATCGACGTAGGAGATCGTCAGGAGGAGTCCGAAGTCGGAAGTCGGAAGACCGGAGACCGAAGTCGGAAGACCGGTGTCGAGATGGAAGTCGCAAGATCCTGACATCGACGAAGGAGATCGTCAGGAGGAGTCCGAAGTCGGAAGACTCGAGAAACGGATCCAACCAGAATTGTTATCTTTGGGTTATGCTTTAAAAGAGATCTAAGACATTACACAGCTTGACAAAATGGAAAGGAAATAATATTTAGAATGGTAAAGGTGATTAAGAAAGGATCCAGGAAAACCAAATTAGATCAGGTACTCCGCGACATTGAGAGCGCTAAGAAACAACGCAAAGGTGTTGATGCTCATAAATATTGTGGTATAATTAAACTGAAGGAATCTCCCCTGGCAATTCAGAAAAAAATGAGAAATGAATGGGAGTAAGCTCCTTCTGGACACGAATATCGTACTATTTCTCCTAGGTGGTGACAAAATACTCGCACAAGAGGTCAATTCCAAGAATTACTATGTTTCTTTCATAACAGAATTAGAGTTGCTGGGCTAAAGTGATTTATCCGAAAAGGATTTTAGAGGGGTAAGTAAGTTTCTCCGTGAATGCACGATCATCGACATCAATAGCCAGATAAAAAAACTGGCAATTGAGTTGAAGAGAAAACATCGAATTAAATTACCAGATTGCATCATAGCTGCGACCAGCAAATTCCTCGACATACCTTTATTTACAGCTGACCATGACTTCGTGAAATTGGATGAGATTGATGTCATTTTTTATGAAGTAGATATCGGTTGATATTGACTTTGGACAGCGGCCCATCGCCATCTCACCGTTTTGAGGCAAGATGTTTTATTTGGCATCCACAATGAATATTAAAATAATCTGTAGTGCAGGATGCCACTTCCACGTCTGGTCAAAAGATAATTTCACCTCAGTCAGGTGACCTCCAAAGCATTTGTGTCCGGTAGGCGATTAACTTTTTCTCTGTTTAGCCAATCGATCCCTTTGCATGGGGTTATCAATATTTCTTCTCCTCTTAAATTCATCAAAGCGATTCAATTCCTGCCTGGGAGGGAAATAATTATTGGAAGTATCCACATCGGCTGTCTCCAGAAAAGGGTCCAGGGTCACGTTGATTACTTTTTTGCTGGTGGGAATCACTTTTGTGATAGTCGTTTGATCAAAT
>JBGTCB010000236.1:0-6082 GCA_041748995.1 Saprospiraceae bacterium
GAACCAGCGAATCTGCAAACGGAATTGGTTTATGCCATGTATTCTGGCGACCATTTTTCTCGATGACCAACGGTCTGCCATATACAAAGTCTGCGTCTTTTCCTTTTTCCATCAGGTGTCTCAATGTATCTCTATCATAGAACATATCACCTGAATTCATAAATACCACATACTCACCGGTAGCCAGTGCCAGTCCTTTATTCATCGCATCATATAGACCTTTGTCGGGTTCACTCAATAAATGGGTAATTTTTGATTTATAGCTATTAATAATCTCCCGTGTCCGATCAGTAGAGGCTCCATCCACAACGATATATTCAAGAGCAGGATAGTTCTGAGAGCTCACATTCTGTAAAGTACGCTCTATTACAGCTGCCGCATTGAAGCAGATCGTAATGACCGAAACTTTTGGCAAAACCTGCATTTGAATATTGAAGTGAAAGATCCTGTGTCGAATGTAGGAATATCGTTCGGAAGAAATGAATTACTGCCTAATGGATATCCCATCCCGATCATTCCCTGGATTAGATATCGGACTTCACAAGTTTGTGGACAGAGATTTTTTTTGGTCCTGTTAACCTTAGGAAATAAATGCCGGGTGGAACAGAAAGATCAATCAACTCTTTCCCTGAATGCTTGCTTGTATAAACTAACCGTCCATGTTGATCAAAAATCTCTTTAAGGTATCCTGAACTTGGTGGAACTTCGATTTTGATCCAGTCCTTAAACGGATTGGGAAATACCTGAACCTTCATTTCATCCTGCGATGCTACCGTTACCGTAGTTTGAACCGACTCCCAAATTTGGTCAAGCATTGAAAGATTACCAAAATCGTCCTGTCCGAGTTCCCAGATCATGATACCACTGAGCTCACTGAGAGTCAGCTGGGCTTTGGCCATAATAGTGGGTATGCCGTTGTAATAAATATCCTGCACCTGGTCAATGTAAGCGTTTTGTGGATCGAGATTAACGATCTCACGATAGGTGCGGGCGACGATGTTGCCCGGGTTACTGAAATCATAACCATAAAAAGGCACTCCCAGGGTCAGCCGATCATTCGTCACCCCCTGACTGTTCCAAAAGGCTATCGCAGTATGTGCATATTCTAAGGGTGAATGTTGACCAGGATTGCCCGGACTCCACGGGCCGGTCAGATCATAGACCATCATATTGACCCAATCAAATGTCAACAATGCCTGATTGGTAATCTGAGGATAACGGTAGTTTCCGGGTAGAGCTGCTGTCAGACCAAGATCGTAGTGATTGACAGAATCACGTAAGGCAAGGACAAAGCCGCTATAGTTGTCATCAACATGATCCCATTCGAGATCGACATCAATACCGTCCAGATCGTGATCAATCACATATTTTATGATTTTATGGATAAAATCTGCCCGGTTTCCCAATTTTAATAATTCTTTCCAGGCAATAACCTGATTGGCGGTCAGTGCAGCTCCCGCCAGGGCAATATAGACCTTCACGCTCGCTTCTTTGGCTTTTTGTACTATGGGATTGATATCCACTCCGCCAACGGACAGATCACCCTGCAAATTTGGATTAGCAAAGGAAATGTTCAAATGGGTGACTTTCGAAAAATCTATCTCTTCGATTAGTGAGAAGCGATAATAAGGTAAATAGCCGATGGTTTTGAAGGATTGTGCATGTGCATTCACAAAGAAGAGCATAAAGCTAAAACACAAGAGAATTTGCAATCGCACCATGGTATCCATCCGATTTTTCTCAAAGATAGCTCATCATTTTGATCTTAGTTGAAAACCGGGTAATCTCAACCGGAGGTATCCGAAGCAGATTGTCATGTCGAGATGAGCAGTTCACTTCATAGATTCTTTACCCCCCGGTTGCCACCTAACCCTGGTACAGCTGTTTTTGCCTTCAAAATCAGGCCTTTGGTCCAAATATTTATCTACCATATCGACAATTTCGCAACTTCGTTTTGGATTTCAAATGATTGCGGTAGGTAATCATGGGAAAACGGCTTTCGAGTCTATACCGGTAAAATCAGGAATTTGAAAAGAATCAAAGTCACTGCATCACTTTTAACCTTTCTGGTCATCGTATTCTTTGGTTGTTACGATTCTGGATTACCTAAAAATTATGGTGTGGTTGACATACAATTATTTCTGGGAGAGTCGCAAAATCAGCCTTTGATTGTGGGGTTTGGGGGAAGCGAAGGAGATAACGTGATGGCCAGTGAACAATTGAGAGAAACAAGAGATCAATTCCTGCAACGTGGATATGCTTTCTTAGCCGTGGGCTATTTTGGAACAGAGAATACACCGAAAACTTTAGACAGAGTTTCGCTAAATGCCATTTACGATTCGATAGTCAGTGCAAGCAATCACCCAAAGATAAACAGGAATCAAATAATTTTATATGGTGGTTCGAGAGGGGGAGAGTTGATATTAAATTTGGCAAGCAGATATGAAGATATCGATGCGGTTATTGCCCTGGTGCCTGCCAATGTAAGTCTTCCGTCGAAATTTGGTTGGAGAGAAACATCATCATGGACTTTTCATAATGAAGACATTCCTTGTATAACAGCTTCTAAGGAATCAATTCAATTAATACGTGGAGGTGATTTTTACAGTGGCTTTAGTGAGATACTTACAGATGAACAATCCGTAAATGCAGCTGAAATCCAGGTGGAAAGAATAAATTGCCCGATTTTAATTTTATCTGCTACCGAAGATGAAGTATGGCCGTCCACAATGATGGCCAATAAAATAGGGGAGCGATTGCGGTCAAATAATTTTTCACATCCTTATAAGCATATCGCCATCGAAGGAGGTCATGCGGAGCCTGCAAAACATTTTGATTTCGTATTTGAATTCTTAGAAACGCACCTTGCTGTTGATAATGCAAAAATATAGATCTATGGAGGTTGATTTTTTTACCAATGAGTTGTGCAAGTGACTTTTTTCTGATAATTGGATGCGGTTTTTTACAGCTGCAATCGTTATATATTGAACCTGCCAAGCCCTGCCTCCACTACTTCGTATTAAATCCTATTGATAATCAAAAAATGAAAAATGTATGAATAAATTCCATTTAGTATTGCTCCTGGGCTGTTCGCTTGCTTTTAATTTGGTAATTGCTCAGGACTATCCCAAATATGACATCTCAACCATTGATATCCCCTATGCCAAATTTACTTTACCCAACGGTTTACGGCTTATTGTGCATGAAGATCACAAAGCTCCGATCGTTGCGGTCAACATATGGTATCATGTCGGATCAAAAAATGAAAAGCAGGGAAGATCGGGTTTTGCTCACCTGTTTGAACATCTGATGTTTAATGGATCTGAAAATTTTAATACCGATTATTTTCAGGCTTTGGAAGCAATTGGTGGTACTGATTTAAATGGAACCACCAATGAAGATCGCACCAACTATTTTCAAAACGTGCCTATTGGTGCGTTGGATCAGGTACTCTGGCTGGAAAGTGACCGGATGGGCCATCTATTAGGTGCTATTGATCAGGCTAAACTGGACGAACAACGGGGGGTTGTGCAGAATGAAAAGCGTCAGGGTGAGAATCAACCTTATGCCAGAGGGTGGGATATTATGCAAAAGGAAATGTTTCCTCCGCACCATCCATACGGTCATACAGTGATCGGTGAAATGGAAGATCTGGAAGCTGCAAGTCTGGAAGATGTCCATGAATGGTTTAAAGCCTACTACGGGGCGGCAAATGCAGTATTGGTGATTGCCGGCGACATTACTCCTGAAGATGCCTATGGGAGGGTTTTGAAATATTTCGGCAATATACCTGCCGGTCCAACGATCATCCGGCCGGGTGTCAACCTGGCACTGAGAACCGGGAACACCCGGGCCGAATATCAGGATCGGGTGCCCGAAGATCAGATCAGTCTGGTATGGAATACGGTACAATGGGGTACTCAGGAAGGGGTATTTCTAGATCTGGTATCCGATGTGCTTGCCTCGGGCAAGAATAGCCGGTTATTTAAGAAGTTGGTTTACGAAGACCAGCTTTGTACTCAGGCGAATGCATTTATAGGTCCGAATGAGATAGCGGGAAATTTTATCATCAATGCGAGGGTAAAAAAGGGGAAAACTGTAGAAGAGGTGGAAGCAGCACTCGATGAAATACTGGATGATTTTCTGAAAAACGGACCTACAGAAGAGGAGGTCAGCAGAGTCAAAGCCGGATACTTTGCCAATTTTATCAAAGGATTGGAAAGGATCGGTGGTTTCGGCGGCAAAAGTGATTTGCTTGCTGAAAATGAAGTCTACGGTGGCAGCCCCGATACATATAAAAGACACCTTAAATGGAATGACGAAGCAACCGCTAAAGATCTACATGCAGCAGCCAGTAAATACCTGACTGATGGCCGCTTTACCCTGATTTGTTCGCCCTTTCCAGAGTACAGTGTAACTGGTACAGGAGTCGATCGCAGCAAACTGCCGGAAATCTCTACCGGTGTAACTGCTAAATTTACGGTTATCCAGCGGACGACGCTCAGGAACGGCATGCAAGTGTTGCTTACCCGTCGAACCGAAAGTCCAACCGTTGTTGCGTCGATCATGTTTGATGCAGGTTATGTGACTGACAAATTTGGTGGTAAATCAGGGCTTGCTTCATTGAGCATGAATTTGCTTGACGAAGGTACCAAGTCACTCACCAGTCTGGAGATTAACGAGAGACTTCAATTGCTGGGAGCCAGCATCGGAACTTTCAGCGACCTTGATTACTCTTATGTAAGTTTGAATGCACTGAAACAGAGTCTCGAACCAAGTCTGGATCTTATGGCTGATGTGGTGCTAAACCCGTCTTTCCCGCAGGAGGATTTTAACCGGCTTCGCGATCAGCAGATCAGCCAGATTGCCAACGAGAAAAAGCAACCACAGGGAATGATCATGCAGGTCATGCCCACCTTACTCTACGGCCAGGATCATCCTTACGCCATGTCAATGACCGGTTCCGGAGAAGAAATGGTGGTCAAATCTATTGCACTGGAAGATGTAAAGGCATTTTATAACCGTTGGTTAAAACCTAATAACGCCACGATTGTAGTGACAGGCAACATTATGATGGATGAATTGGTGAGCCAGTTGGAAAAAAGGTTTGGCTCCTGGCAACCAGGTGAGGTACCTAAGAAAGTGATTCCGGAAGTAAAAACCACCGGTGCGTCAAAAAAGATCTATGTGATTGATCGACCGGAAAGTCAGCAGAGTATGATCGTCGGAGGGTATCTTACACAACCATATGGTCATACGGATGAAGCGGCAATCGAACAGATGAACAATGTGCTGGGAGGTGAATTTACCAGCCGGATCAATCTCAATATCCGGGAAGACAAACACTGGAGTTATGGAGCTGGCTCATTTATTCAAAACACCCGGGGCCAACGTCCTTATTTGGTATTTGCTTCAGTTCAAACCGATAAAACGCGCGAAAGTGTACAGGAGATTGCAAAGGAAATCAGTCAGTTTGTGGGAGAGAAGCTGCTCACCCAGGCGGAATTTGACAAGACCAAACAAAATACCGTATTGGGGATGAGCGGCATGTGGGAGACCAACGCGGCTGTCAATGCCAGTGCCCGTAATCTGGTTCGATTTGGCCTTAAGGATGATTATTGGAAGACCTATAGTGATAAGGTCCAGGCTCTCACGCTGAAAGATGTTCAGCAGGTAGCTAAGACCATTGTACAACCAGACAATCTGGGTTGGTTTATGGCCGGTGATGCCGCTAAAATATTACCAGGCCTGGAAGAACTCGGAATGGAAGTCATTCAAATAGATGCCAGTGGTCGGGTGGTAGATCATAAACCAAAACCTTAGAGGATAGTCCTAAGGTAGATACGATAAAGGTCGAAGTAACAGCAAGCATTTAGTGGAATAGAAATTTGTTCTTATTAGGAAAATATTTATTGACTTATTTCTCCCAAAGACGCAGAGTCGCAAAGCTTTGTTTGTAGAAAAGTAAAAGGAATAAAAAATGTAAAAGGAAGAAAGGGAAAATATTCAGGGATTGAAAGTGGTTTAACCCCCTAATTCTTGGACTATTTTCGTTTTGGTTTTGCAAATTGAATCATTTTAA
>JBGTCB010000237.1:0-2122 GCA_041748995.1 Saprospiraceae bacterium
AATGGATCCGGCTCTCCAGGCGATTCATGCTGCCTGCCCCTGGCTGGTGACCTGGGATGATCATGAGTTTGACAACAACTACGCAGATGCGATTTCCGAAGAATTTGGCATTAGTCGGGAAATCTTTCTCAGGCGGCGGGCAAATGCCTATCAGGCTTATTATGAGCATATGCCATTGAGAAAGGCTGCTATTCCTCAAGGACCGCAAATGACTTTGTACCGGAATGTCAATTTTGGTCGACTAATCGAATTTGATGTGCTCGATGCCCGTCAGTACCGTTCCGATCAACCTTGTGGTGATAAGAATGGTCCATTGTGCGAGCAAGTCTTCGAGCCGAAAGCTACCATGTTGGGTAAGAGGCAGGAAAGATGGCTGAAAAAGCAGCTACGCACTTCAAATGCTCGCTGGAATGTGCTAGCCCAACAGGTCATGATGGCCGGTGTGGACCGCGATCCTGGGGAAAAAAAGGCTTTTTCCATGGATCAATGGCCAGGTTATGATGCCAGCCGGAGAAGGTTGATGCATTTGCTGGGGAATGAAAAAGTCTCTAATCCAGTCGTTCTAACCGGAGATATTCATTCAAACTGGGTCAACGATCTGAAGGTTGACTACAATCATCCGGAAGAAAAAACTGTAGCTACGGAATTCGTTGGAACTTCAATTACCTCAGGGGGTGATGGAAAATTGAAACCTGATGGAATGGAAGGTCTCATGCATGATAATCCGTTTCTGAAATTTCATTCACAGGAACGAGGATACGTTAAATGTACTGTCACCCCTGCTGAGTGGCGTAGCGACTATCAGGCAGTTGAATATGTTACCAAACCCGGAGCTCCCCTCATGACCCGAGGAAGCTTCCTGATAAAAAATGGGAAGCGAGGTGCTGAGAAAATCTGATCACCGCATGAATTAAAATTCAGATCTTTGTGAACATACCATGGTGTTCAAAAAAACATTATGAGCATTAAACCATTTAGAGGCCGATTGAGTGTTTCGATTTTAAGCCTGTTATTCCTTTTACCATTACCGGAATTACCTGCTCAGCAACCCGACGATTTACTTCCACAATTAAGTAGTGAGATATCCGATAGCGCCAGAGTAAAATTGTTATGCGACCTTGCTTTTGAATACAGCAGGAAGGATATTGCTCAGGGGCTCCTATATGCAGACAGCGCAAGAGATATTTGTCTTAAAAAAAACCTTGACTCTAAAAAACCTTTTGTAGATTATCAATATGCAATACTTTATCGTAATAAAGGTGATTTTGAAAAAAGCCATCAATCCTTAAATCAATTTTTAGAAAGTCCCTATATCCAGAATGATACAATCGAAATAATCAAAGGCCTGGATATACGCACCAGTATTTTTTATGAACAAGATAATTATGACCAGACGATTGATCATGCTCAAAGATTATTTAAATTAAGCAAACGTCATCAAAATAGTAAAGGCCAGATTAGTGGACTTAGTTTTATGGCACTGGTTCTCTCTGATCAACATAAAAGCCAGGAAGCTATCAATATCTATCTCCAGGCTATTGACCTTTGTCATGAGACCGGCGATTCCAGCCGGTTGGCCGCAATGTATAATAACCTTGCCGGTGCTTATTTGAATGCCCGTGAATTTTCAAAATCAATAGAATACTACGAGCTTACCAAATCCATGGATTTAAAGGAAAATTTTACGTGGGGCATCTTCAATGACTATCACAATATTGGCAACGTCTATATATGGATGCAAGATTATAAGGAAGCCTATGACAATTTGCAGATTGCCTATGATATGCAAAAAAAAATAGGTTCGACCCAGGAGCTTATTATGACAGCCTACAAACTCGGATATGCGATGGCAAAAACGGGTCAGGTCAGTCAGGGAATTCAGATGTTGGAAGAAAGTCTTGATTCAGCGCGAAAAAACAATTACCGAAGCTATGAAGAGCAATCCCTAAAATTCCTAAGTGATATCTATGCCGAACAAAATCAGGCGACAAAAGCACTTGAATACTTTAAAGACTATAAATCAGTATCCGATAAAATCTGGATGGAGCAGCTGGCTGCCAAGACCGATGAACTACAAATACAATATGCCACGGCAGAGCGTGATGCTCAAATTGCAAATTTA
>JBGTCB010000238.1:0-5936 GCA_041748995.1 Saprospiraceae bacterium
CAAGCACTTTTTACACCAACTTATATCCGGTCAACTGGATCTGGATCGTATGGACTATCTGAATCGGGATAGCTTTTACACCGGAGTCATGGAAGGAAAAATTGGGTACGACCGGATTATAAAGATGTTGAGAGTGATTGATGATCAACTGGTAGTGGAAGAGAAGAGTCTTGCCTCTATTGAAAAATTTTTAGTAGCAAGAAAGATCATGTACTGGCAGGTGTACCTGCATAAAACCGTATTAGCTGCCGAAATCATGCTCATCGCCGCTATAAGACGCACTAAAGAGCTTTACCTGGCAAAAGAGCTTCCATTGGTGTCAAAACCCCTTAGTATTTTATTTGAAAGTGAATGGGATGCCGATCCTGTAAACCAGCGCAGAATCCTCGATAACTTTGTTCAGGTAGACGACGTGGATATTATGGTCTTATTGAAGAATTCCCTGAATGGCACCGATTACATTTTAAATACACTCTCTCAGGGGCTGATCCAGAGAAAACTTTTCCAGGTGGAACTATCCGGTGAACCCTTCCGGAGCACATATATTGACGACCTGAAGAATCGTCTTGCCCGGGAGCTTCATCTCGGTGTTGAGGTGGTATCGGGGTTGGTCCTTGCTGGTAAAGAAGAGGTAGAGATCTACTCCGGTGACAAGGATCCAATTATGGTATATCAAAAAAATGGCCATTTACTTGACTTAAATGAAGTCGCCGAATTTGCTTTCCTTAAACAGATGATTGTAAAGCACTATCTGTGTTATCCCCGGATCTGATGACATTTTGTAACGCTACACTTATCAGTTTTTAGGAGGCTGGTGAAATACACCATTTTAAACCTGAAATTTAAAAATGCTGTTAATAATCTCTTTGTGGTTAGCGAGTGTCCGGTCCCCTAAATTTATTTTACATTTGCGCCTTCTTTTTATATGAAAATGAACAATATGTCTGATCTGATAGTCAGCGGTCTGATTCGCCAGGAATTGCAAAGACAAAGAGGGGGTATCGAACTAATCGCCTCAGAAAATTTTACCAGCCAGCAGGTCCTAGATGCAATGGGTACCTGCCTTACGAATAAATATGCGGAAGGCTACCCGGGAAAGCGATATTATGGAGGATGTGAGATCGTTGATCAGGTGGAACAGTTAGCCATAGATCGCCTTAAGGAACTCTTCGGAGCCAACTATGCCAATGTACAACCTCACTCAGGAGCCCAGGCCAATGCTTCCATTTTTCTGGCTGTTTTAAACCCGGGTGATACAGTGCTGGGATTTGACCTTTCTCATGGTGGACACCTTTCACATGGTTCACCGGTCAACTATTCCGGTAAGGTCTATCGAGCAGTCTTTTACGGGGTGGATAGGGAAACTGGTGTAATCGATATGGCCAGGGTGAGAGAAATTGCCCTGCAGGAAAAACCGAAACTGATTGTATGTGGAGCCTCCGCATATGCCAGGGATTGGGATTATGCTGCTTTCCGGTCTATTAGTGATGAAGTAGGGGCATTACTTCTGGCCGATATCGCTCACCCTGCGGGCTTGATTGCAGCAGGATTGTTGAAAGATCCTTTGCCTCACTGCCATATTATTTCTTCCACTACGCACAAGACCTTGCGGGGACCCCGGGGTGGACTCATCATCATGGGGACTGATTTTGACAATCCGTGGGGCAAGTCGACCAAAAAGGGAAACCCAATCAGGATGTCATCCATTCTGAACAGTGGGGTATTTCCCGGTATGCAGGGAGGCCCTCTTATGCATGTTATAGCGGCTAAAGCGGTATCTTTTTATGAAGCCCTTCAACCATCTTTTAAAGAGTATGCCCAACAGGTTATCAACAATGCACAGGCCATGGCCAAAGCTTTCACCGACCTTGGATATCATCTTATATCCGGAGGCACTGACAATCACCTGATGCTGATTGATCTGCGTTCGAAAGGACTAACCGGAAAAATTGCCGAAGAGGCACTCGTATCCGCTGATATTACGGTCAACAAAAACATGGTGCCTTTTGACACCCAGACGCCGTTCGTTACATCGGGAATACGAATAGGAACCGCAGCGATCACCAGCAGGGGTTTTACCGAAGCGGACTGCATCCAGACCGTTGAATGGATTGACTATATCCTACAGGAACCTGAGGACACAGCCAGAATTAAAAACATTCGACAGAAGATCAATCACTTTATGGAATCCTTCCCTTTATATCCCTGACAAGCGGGGATCATCAGAATCTTCGTACTGTACTCTGCACAGAAATAACCCTTGAGGTGGCACGGACAGACTTTTAGGGAGGGATGTTTGCATATCCAATGCTTCTTTTACATCCTCCAGGGTGAGATTCTGTAGTCCAACCTGAATACACATTCCAACAATTAAGCGGACCATACCCCGCAAAAAGCGGTTGGCGGTGATTTCATAGACGAAGTCATCATTGATCTCTTTCCAGGAGGAGTTGAAAATGGTACAGCGGTAATGATCTGCATCAGAACGCGATTTACAAAACGGATAGAAAGAAGTATATCGGGTGAGTAACACGGCTGCTTCCTGCATCAGAGTCCGGTCCAGATTAGCAAATCCGTGAAACGCATAGACTAAATCCTGCCTGAATGGATCCCTCCTGCCGGTCAGATAGTACTGATAGGTTCGTCTTGTAGCGCTGAACCGTGCATGAAGATCGTCAGGTACTGGAAAGATTTCGGAGACGGCTATTTCCGCAGGCAAAATCCGGTTAAGGCGCTCTTTTAGACGAGGGTTTATTCCATCGCTTTCCCAATCGAAGTGCGCAAAATATTCCATAGCATGAACACCGGTATCGGTTCGACCACAACCTGCCAGACGCAATGGGTTTCTCAATATTTTGGAAAGATTCTCCTCAAGGCATTGTTGCACTGAAGGCCCGTTCGGTTGTATTTGCCAACCAACAAATGATGTGCCCCGGTAAGCCATTTTTATAAAATACCGCACAGTATCAATTTCTTGAACCAGTAAAAATAGAAAAGGTCATGACGAATCATGACCTCCTTAACTTGTTTCAAGAAGGTGGATTCCCTTATCCGATAATCGATTTGTCTTTGGCTTGCGAGGCAGCCATGAGTGCTCCACCCAATAATCCACTATCTTTTAATAACCCGGACAGACTGTTGGCCATAGTGGCGTCGTCACCAAGTCCGGGTGCATGGATCAATAGAATATAGAGCAACAATTGCACTGCTAAAAGGACACAGGCCAGTTTGTCATATTTTCCTGCAATAATGCTCGCTGCAGCCAGGAGCATTGTCAGACCTGAAACATAGACCATAATCACACCCCCGGGGGCCATTCCAGCCATCGTCTCCGCATTCATAAAATGCATGATGCCAAAGACAATAAATGGAATGAGAAAGATGTATTTACCTGCTTTAATAATATTATCTATCATGGTTGCTGACAATTTTGAATGAATGAATAAATTTTAGTATTCCTGAAGTTAGAAATAAATATTAATTATATATTATAATTTCCAGTATATTAATTGGAAAGAATATAAATATTCCAATAAAAAGTATGAGTAGTTGGAAGTCTTTAGAATTTAAACCGCGTGAGTTGGTCAGCAACCTTTCGATCATTTGATAATCTCGGAACCTTGTTTTGACCTCCTAATTTTCCGATGGATTGCATGTAATCTCTAAATGCGTGTGGCTTCATCAGGCGAACTTTGGCAGGTCTTAGAATTTTGCCTTCTATCAGATCGCGATAATAAATGTTCTGCAGTTGCATGGACTCATCGATGATTTCTTCCATCTTTTCCAGATTTCCGGTGAGCCCGGTCAGTTCGACAAACCACTCATGATATGGTAAACCTTCCTCAGGATTGACCTGGGGTGCTACGGTAAATTCAATGACCTGAATTCCCAGGATGCGTGAAGCTTCTAAAATGGCCTGCTCAACCTCTTTACCGATCACATGCTCACCAAAAGCAGATATAAAGTGCTTGACCCGGCCGGTTACGATTAGTCTGGGTGGATTTAAATTGACAAATTCGACAGTATCACCTATATTATAAGCCCATAGACCGGCATTAGTACTTATGACCAAAACATAATCGACTCCAGTTGAAACCTCTGCCAAAGTCAATCGATCGGGAGACTCATCATGAATCTGATTCGTTGGAATAAATTCGTAAAACATGCCTGCATTTACGTTCAGCAATAGTCCTTCTGATGGATACTTATCCTGAAAAGCGAAAAACCCTTCTGATGCCGGAAAAGTCTCAATGCTATCAATGGATTCACCAACAAGACTCTCCAGTTTAGAACGATAAGGTTCGTAGTTCACCCCGCCATAGACAAATAAATTTAGATTTGGAAAGACCTCCTTCACCGTAGATTTTCCGGTCAACTTCAATAATTCCTCATAATACATCTGCACCCAGGGTGGAATTCCTCCCACCAGCCGCACATCCTGAGGAGCTGACTCTTTCACGATAGCCGACACTTTATCGTCCCAAGCATCAATACAATTGATCTCATGACCAGGCAACTTATTGGACTTAAGCCACCCGGGTATTTGATGATTCACAATACCTGAAAGCCGGCCGGTATTGATGCCCCCGGTTTTTTGCAATTCAGGCGAGCCGGAGAGGTAAAGCATTTTTCCATCAAACACCGTCCGTTTTCCTGTCTCAATCAGATAGTTAAACAGGCTGTTTCTGGCCGTCTTTACATGAAAAGGCGAACTTTCCCTGGTCATGGGAATATATTTTGTACCAGAGGTGGTACCACTGGTCTTGGCAAAATATTCCGGAATGCCCGGCCAGAGGATATCGGGTTTTCCCTCTTTTATTTGATCTATATAGGGTTGGAATTCTTCATAGTCCCGAACCGGAACCTTCTTTTTAAAATCATTATATGTCTTAATATCTAGAAAATCATGGGTCCTCCCAAACTCCGTACTGGCAGCCCTTTTGATAAGATTTTTGAATGTAAGATCCTGATAATGAATAGCATGGCTCGACCAATGACGAAGGTCAGCGACTATTTTTTTAGCGAAGGAATAGATTACCAGCGATTTCAATCCCATATTCACGAAGATAGAAACCTCTATGTAAATCACCTATCCAAAAAACTATGTCAATTGCCGGAGATTAATTCAGGCGGAGGTCTTCAACCTGGAAGCCGGGAAATTCTTCCTTTTTTACCTGAAAGAGCTTGCCTTCCAAACGTTGGTTTCCCAACGTCTTCCTGATGGTAAGATAATACCGGGATCCGTCTTTAGAAAAAAGTTCTATCTGATCAATAAATCCGGATCGTTGGTTTATGGTAAGCCGGGCTTTAGAGTATTCACTCTCTTTTTCCAGGGGTTTGAATTCAATTTGCTGAATTAACCGGTCTCCTTCTGCTCCTTCAAACTCCAAACGATAATCGAAATCCGGGTTATTGTAAATATTCAGCAGGTTTGGAGGGTGGCTGAGATTGGCAGGATCAAGTGGTTCATAGTCATGAATCTGGATTTCTTTCACCTCTTTATTGACCACCCATTGGATTTTTCCGTCGGTTACAAAAATAAAATCGGGTACTTCCAACCGGTATTGATGACCTTTTGTAAAAAAACTTCCCTCCAGATGTTGCGGTTGGGCTTCGGGCATCTCAATCTTTAAAGTAAACTGATAGGTGACGTCTTCCAGAAGATTGATTTTCTCCTCATGTTGTTGCAGGATGGAAGTGGCCCTGGGATCAGGATCCCGACCTGCCTGAGCATCCGACCGGTTGTTGAGGCACAATAAGAGAAATAGAATTCGCCACATAGATCTTTGATTTTTAGTCTTTCCCTTAAGACGATACAGAATCTGCAACATCGTGTCGCAGCAACTATTTAACGAATATTTAAAGGGAACCCGTCTCGTGAGGGGTAAATGAATGATCATTGCCGGAGAAGTTCCAGTTGCTGCTGCAGTTCCATT
>JBGTCB010000239.1:0-8424 GCA_041748995.1 Saprospiraceae bacterium
GATTCTTTTCTCGCAGAGATCGCAGAGACCGCAAAGTCCAGTTGATCTATATTCTTAGAGATTAAACCCTCCGCGAGCTTGGCGTCCTTTGCGAGAGGCTTGAGAGTGTATTTTGTCATTTCTCCCATCTACAGTCAACCAATGGCTCCCTTTGTCTGTATTCGATTAAACCCTCCCCGAGCTTCGCGTCCTTTGCGAGAGGCTGAGAGTACATTTTGTCATTTCTCCCATCTACAGTCAACCAATGGCTCCCTTTGTCTGTATTCGATTGAACCCTCCCCGGGCTTGGCGTCCTTTGCGAGAGGATCTCTAATATTTGCCATAGGTTTGCAAGACTCACTCATATTCATTCTTTATTTCAAAACCGGCATCTTTCAAAGCCTGTTCTCTTTTAAACAATGCCAGATCGGCATGGACCATTTCCCTGATTAATGCATCAACCGTATATTTTGGTGTCCAGCCTAATTTTTCCCTGGCCTTGGTTGCATCTCCGATCAGCAGATCAACTTCGGTGGGGCGGAAATAATTTGGATCAACCGCAACTACTTGCTGGCCGACTTTTAAGTGTGCGTTATTTTCAATGCGGCTAACAATTCCAATTTCCTCTTTGCCACTACCTCTGAATTCGAGCTCCACTCCCACTTCGTTAAAAGATTTTCGAATAACCTCGCGTACCGAAGTAGTCACTCCCGTGGCAATGACAAAATCTTCCGGCACTTCCTGTTGAAGAATGAGGTACATCGCTTCCACATAATCTTTGGCATGGCCCCAGTCTCTTTTTGCATCCAGATTTCCGATGTGTAATTGTTGCTGCAATCCGAGTGATATTTTAGCCACCGCACGGGTAATTTTACGGGTTACAAAAGTCTCTCCCCGCAATGGACTTTCATGATTAAATAAAATACCGTTGCAGGCAAACATATTATACGCTTCGCGATAATTCACGGTAATCCAATAGGCGTAAAGTTTGGCCACCCCGTACGGTGACCGCGGATAAAAGGGTGTTCTTTCCGTTTGGGGAACATCCTGTACCAAACCGTATAGCTCTGAGGTCGACGCCTGATATATTTTCGTTTTTTGAGAAAGTCCTAATATTCTGACCGCTTCCAGAATCCGTAAGGTGCCAATACCATCAACATCCGCGGAATATTCCGGTTCGTCAAAACTGACTTTGACATGCGACATCGCCCCAAGATTATAAATTTCATCCGGCTGCACTTCCTGAACAATCCGGATAATATTGGTTGAATCGGACAGGTCGCCGTAGTGTAAAATAAAATGGCGATTATCTACATGAGGATCTTCATAAAGGTGATCAATCCGCTGCGTATTAAAAAGCGAGCTACGTCTTTTGATCCCATGTACTTCATATCCTTTCTTTAATAAAAATTCAGAAAGATACGCTCCATCCTGCCCGGTGATGCCGGTAATGAGTGCTTTTTTCATAAATTCAAATATGTCACTTTCCTCCAAAATAATTCCATAATTGAAATTTTCATCAAAATAAAGTAGCGATCAAAGAAATCCCCTTTTTCACTTTCAACTTTCCACTTTCAACTTTCCACTTTCCACTTTCTACTCAAACAATGACATTAATTCATTCTTACTCAAAGCCTTGAAGACATTCTCATCGGTCTGGATCAGATCACTTGCCAATTTTTTCTTCTTCTGTTGCAATTGCACTATTTTTTCTTCGATCGTGTCTTTGCAGATCAGCCGATAGGCAAAAATATTCCTTGTCTGTCCGATCCGGTGCGTGCGGTCAATTGCCTGAGCCTCGACTGCCGGATTCCACCAGGGGTCAACAATATAAACATAGTCAGCCTTTACCAGATTCAGTCCGGTATTTCCTGCTTTCAAACTGATTAAAAACAAATGGCAATCGTCGTCATCCAGAAATTCACTGACTGCCTTTTTACGGTCGTGGGTTGAGCCATCCAGATAGGCATACCTGATCTGCTCTTTATCCAAAGCCTTTTTTATCAAGGATAGCATCGAGACAAACTGGGAAAATATCAGTGCCTTATGATTACCCAACTCTTCTTTTATCTGTTCAAGAAGTACCTCAATCTTAATCGATTGCCTTTTTCTCGGCGGCAATTTGTCATCAACTAACTCGGTAGCATTGCAGATCTGCCTCAGCCGGAGCAGTCCTTCCAGCATCATGAATTTTGCCTTATTTATCCCTCCTTCACTGACCTTATTTTCGATGTCTTCCTTAATCTGAACCCTTAACGCTTCATAGAGCTTTCTCTGTTCGGCTTCCATTTCACAATATAAAATCGTCTCTGTCCTTTCCGGCAGATCTTTGGCCACCTGCTCCTTGGTCCTCCGCAATAAAAAAGGATGCACCATCTTTCGTAAAGTGGCTGATGCCGCTTCATCTCCAAAATTGTCAATGGGTGTCGAAAAATGTTCTTTAAAATGTTTGATGCTCCCTAATAATCCGGGATTGAGAAAGCTTATCTGAGCATATAAATCAAACGTATTATTTTCGATGGGTGTGCCGGTCATGGCAAGCCGGTTTCTTGCCTTAAGCAGTCGCATGGATTTATAGCGAACCGAATGAGGGTTTTTAATAGCCTGTGATTCATCGAGAATAATATAATTAAAAGCGATTTTTTGGAGGTGGATTGCGTCACGTGCCACCGTATCGTATGTGCTGAGTATAACATCATACTCTTTCCATTTCTTCAATTTGATATCACGGGACGGACCATGGTGTATGAGGTAATGCAGACTACTACCAAACTTCTCAATTTCAGCACTCCAGTTAAATAATAAACTTTTGGGGATAATCACCAGGCTGGTTCCCCTGACACTCTTTTTCTGATCCAATAAAAATGTGATCACCTGCAGGGTTTTACCCAAACCCATATCATCGGCAAGACAGCCACCAAAATTGAACTCATCCAGAAATTTAAGCCATTGATAACCCAGTACCTGATACGGTCGTAAAGTCGCCTTAAGCTTTGCCGGTAGGCGGTATTTTTTATTCTGATCAAAATTCTCAAAAGCCTTCTGCTTTTCAGCAATTTCTTGCTGAATTTTCTGATCATCGATCTGCGCAAATAAATCACTCACTACATTAAATCTCAATTTACTGATCTGCAATTCATCTTTGTGAATCTCGGAGATCGACATTAATTTTCTCAATTTAGTGATCCACTCATCCGGAAGCATCCCCAGAGTACCATCCCGAAGCCTGATGTATTTCTCGTTACTTTTGATATATTCTATCCAGTCCCGTTGGGGTACCATCTGGTGACCAAAGGAAATCCTGACTTTTGCATCAAACCAGTCAATACCCGACTTAATACCCATGTTGATGGTTGGTCGATGAAGGTTGAATTTCAATGAACTCAGGTTTTCCTGACCAAATATTTCGATGTCTGATTGAGCGGTTTTGTCAATAAATGACATAAACCATGCGGTGTTTGTCACTTCACTACCTGACAGATAAACAAATCCCTGAGGAACATACTCTTTATCCCATAAGGGATGCATCGAACGGATTTCCTCCCGGAATCCCGCCATTTTGTCGAGCTCGGCTTCAATCTTTAAATGTTTTTCCGGAATGACAATTGGTGCCTGATCATAGATGGAAAACCGGTGTTCGGGATAAAGAAGCGAGGGTTCAAACACAATAAAGTTGCCGAGTTCACGGAGGTGGATCTGTTTTTGTCCACCGGAAAGACGCTTTACTTTCAATTTTTCAAACTCAACCGATCCTGCCGTTTTAGCTTTATCCAGGATTGATTTGATCAGTTCCTGATTCTTTCCCGGTATTCGTATTTTATTTTTATTCTCCAACGCATCCAGAAAGTCCATGGCCTGGTAATTCTCCACCACGAAACCCTGACCTTTCCAACCTATCAGGAATTGGTTTTTCCAGTCGATTTCCGAAATATCGATTACCTGATCACCGATGATCCAGGAAAATTCCATATTGGTAAATCCCTTCCCTTCACTCACCCGGATCTCCAGACGTGCTAACGTATCAGAAAATCGGAACGGAATTAAATCCTTCTTTTTTATTTTTTCATAATTGGCAGGAGAAAGAGGAATAAAATAGTTTATAAGAGATTGCAAATGGAAGCGCTGGTGGAGAAGAGCCGAATGCCTCACCTTCGCATTCGTCGATTCAAAGGCATAAAATAATTTGACGCTCATCAACTGGATCTTCTCATCCCAGTACAAGGGGTTACCTGCCAGTTCGATATGCGAAGCCAGGCTAGTTCCATTCTTCGCCATTCTGCCTTTCAACAGAAGTAACGCATTGTCTCCAGACCAGGCAAATGCATTAGCCATATTCAAATTATTTTCCATGTGTTGAATAAAATCAGCGATGTCATTCTGAGGCTCTTCCTGAGACAAGTATTGACCTAGCCGGGGACTAAATTTGGTATTCAACAAAATATCATCTGAAACCGGGTAAGCATTAATGCCATTTGGATCGAGTTGTATTTTAAAATTTTCAGAAATAACCTCTTTACTCAAACCCATGGTATCCGATGTGGCGGTCAATAAATCGTCATACCTGATTTTTCCTTCCAGCACACCGAGAATCATTGCCTGAACGTGATGGTCGCTGAGACCAATCTGTTGGTGGGAACACAACCTACTGCTCTCTATTTTGCAATTATTGCATTTGATATAAATTTTTCCGTCTTCAATTTTGACAGAGATCGAGTTTTTAACCCCCGGAGTTATTGCGGCATGCCATGACCGGTAGTAGGCCTCGATCAAAAGAGTGCCATCCGCAGTAAAGACTACATCGTATTTGTTTACCTGGTGAAATATTTTAAGAGAAAGAAGTTCAATGGTTTTACTAAGAGTCAATGGAGGGATCAACGGTATTTCCCGGTATTGATCGACCGGTTTTGACCCGAATATTTTGCGAAGTTCGGTTATTTTCTCTTCCTCCTTATCTTGAGGTAAAATTCCGTCCTGATCAAGAAGGAGCGAAAAAACCAAGGCCGCTCCATGTTTGCAATCATAGGTATACTTACAATAACATTCAGAAAAGAATGTCCGGGTAGCCAGGTTTAAATGTAAACTGACAAGATACAGTCTCGAACCCATCACCTCCGCAACAAAATATTCGTCATTAATTTTCTCCAGCGAACGAACAGCCTGATTCTGATATAATTCGCGGCCTCGTGCCAGTATCTCCGCCGGAAAAACCGCCTGCATTTTCTCCTGTAAAACCGCCTTTGTAATGGGTTTCTCTACGGAGGAATTGGAGATTACCGGTGACATTCCGCGTTTGGTATATTTTCTAAAAGGCACTTAATAAGTAACATTATGAGGGTAATGAATATTGACGAATACTATCTGCAATAAAACAATACCCTGGGAATTCAGCGAGCACTGGACCGGATATTGCATTAATCGATATTTTCTAATTTATGGATTTGCTTATAGGGTATCACAGTAATACCATTACTTCTTTCCTGCACCATATCACCAGCATAGATCACATAGCCCCTTCCGGCCTCAGTCAATTTAATCCAGAATTGAATGCCTTTAAAGAATTCAGTAGTGATGGTTTGACCGGATTTAATCTCTATCGCTGTTTGCATCTTTCCCTGATCAAATAACAAATCAATTTCATTTCCGGTATTGTCTCTCCAGAAATATAAGTTGTCAGACCTTCCGGCGTTGTAGCGTTTCTTCAGAAATTCTGTCACCACCAGATTCTCGAAGAGACTGCCTTTCAGTGGATGCATCTCCAGTTGTGCGGCATGTTCAATTCCCAATAAAGCACTGGCTAATCCGGTATCATAAAAATATAGCTTAGGGGTCTTCACGATTCTTTTATTGTAATTTCGATAGTATGGTCGTAACCTAAACACCACAAATCCTGCCTCCAATATGCCTATCCAGGCACTTATTGTTTTGATATCGACACCGGTTTCATTGGCCAGATTGCTCATATTAAGCAATTGACCTACCCTTCCTGCACACAATCTTATAAATCGTTCGAACAATAAAAGGTTGGAGATATTTTTGATCAATCTTACATCGCGATCGAGATAGGTCCTGATATAATTTGCATACCATTTTGATGGGGTTACCTCAGTACTATACAATGCCGGATATAAGCCGCGATAAAGAATTTCATTCAGGCTATAGTGATTGTCCGGTATTTCAGAAAGCGATAGTGGCAGCAAGTTTAAGTAGGCAATTCTACCTGCCAGACTCTGTGAAATATTTTCCTGAAGTAGAAAATTGTTTGATCCAGTCAGAATAAACATCCCGTTCTCCGAGGCTTCATCGAGAATCCCTTGCAGATATGAGAAAAGATGTGGCACGCGCTGCACCTCGTCCAAAACCGCTCCCTGTGGATATCCTGCAAGAAATCCTCTGGGATCTTCCGTAGCATAGAGGCATAAATCAGGGTTCTCAAGATTTACATAGGGTTTATTCTCAAAAATTTTCCGTACTAAAGTTGTCTTTCCCGACTGCCGGGGACCTACTATAGCCAAAGCTTTAAATTCTTTGGTTAAATCTCTGATTTCCTTTTCTGCTACTCGTGGAATCATCGTGCAAATTTACAAATTGGATTTGCATTCCAAATTTGTAAAAAAGTGTGGGTGTGTGTATGCGTTGGGGTGTGGCTCTCAAACCCACAGATTTCTCCGTATCCCTTATTAGGCAAGCCGCTTCTCTCAAGTGCTCATTACTAATGAGCACAGGTGTGTATTAGTAATGAGCACTTACGAACAGCGATTTAAATCAATCCTGAACTTATTCACAAGGTGTTGGTGAGCAGATCAGAGGTGACGATACCTTTAATAACTGCCTCAGGCGTCGCATATTTTAAATAATACTCTCTGGCACCAACCTCCAGTGATTTTCTGTACTCTGAGCCGCTAAATAAAAGATTAATAGCAGACTTCAGTTGATCCAGGTTGGAGACAAAATGAATCATTTCCCCATCAACTATCTCCTCAGGCAATTGGTTTGTCAATGGGGTTGATATGATTGCTTTACCCATAGCGAGATATTCACCGAGTTTCCAACCATGGCATCCATGAACTGCCGGAGTATTAAAAACAAAAGCCGATAACTTTGTTTTTCTGATATATTCCTTAGGTGAATATCTTCTAAAAAAGATTAGATGTTTGAATTCATCGAATTGTGGGTGATCTTTTGTTGCAAAAAATCCTCCTTCTACATTTGTACTATTTTTTCTACACTGCTCCAAAAAAAACTTTCTGAATAAATTTGTATTCTCAATACAGTTCTTGTGTTTCCAAAGAGTTCCAATCATAAAAACATATGAATTTTCACTATCGGGTGAATTTGATCCGCCCGCTTGCGGATTTTTGGATTCATAGTCTCTCAATTGCGGCCGCTTAAATTGAGCGTAATAGTCACTCAAATAATATCTTATAGGAACTATAGGAACTATTGAATTAAATTGACATTTAGCTAAATTTCTCAAGCAATTGTATGCAGTCTCCCAAATATTCCAGATTTTAATGCCAAACCCGGGAGGGATAGACACAATCTTATCCTGAAATTTCGAGTGAGTCAATTCAGTATTTAAATTGATTTTAGCATATCTGTCAGCCCAGTTATAAGCATTTTCGTTAACGGAAGGTTTGTCACGAAAATCTATGACTATTTTGGTGAGATCACTTTCCTTATCAGATTTCATTATGACAAATGCCATATAATGATCAAATGAATTATCAGCCCTTCTTTTAAGATCTTTAAAATACTTCCCTGAAAATAAGACATTCTTTTTTCCAAATACCTCGTATAAACCCTCAATATAGAAGGAAGAGTATAGTATCCTGGAAGTGGGATCAATGAAGATTCTGAGATTCTTTTTCAATACGGGTTACTTGTAGTTTTTAATGATTAGATACAATGATGAATGATGCGGTATGAATGTCTTATGTCGATCGGGGGCAGGCGCCAGTACCAAAAGATCCTGTCATATTTCGCCGGGCAGACGGGCTTTAAGGCATCATCCTATCATCCATAAATCTTATTCATCCTAATTCAGACGATGATCCATTTTTGTCAGAATTAGGATTTTTAGGATGGAAGGATTATAGGATTTCCTTCACGAGAGGCCTTGCTGTTTTCCGATATCAATCAATTAAACAGTTAAACCCACAAGATCAAAGACCAAGAACATCAGTACCCCTAAATCCCCTAAAAGGGTCCTAAAAGGGGACTTTTCAGCGTGCTAAAAAAACAATTCACGCACCCCATTTCTCGGAAGAAACAATTCAACAGTTAAACAATTACAATTCAACAGTTCAACCACATCTTCCATCCCCTGCCCCCTCATGGGTCCCTCATGGGGCCTCATGGGGGACCCCAGACCAATGAAGGTATCTAACCCCTCCGGGGACAAAACCAAAGTACCGATTTGCTCCCTACAGCATTTCGTGCGATGTA